>DATBAY010000359.1:0-23386 GCA_036271295.1 Lacipirellulaceae bacterium
AACAGCGAGCAATTTGAACTTATCCAAGTGAAGTTCAACGACATCCACTAAACATCCAACCGACATAGCACCGACAGGCTTTCAACACTCACGTGCCGAACCTAACCACAAATGACATCGCAACTTGAGTTGCCAACAACACAGTTGTGAACAATTCGGGCCTTCATAATACAACTACTACAAAGATTTAAAAGATTTACTTAATTCATCCCAGCGCACGACGCATCCTCACACAAACAGCGAGTTCAAGATGGCTCTCGCAGGATACTCGGCGGCGGAAAGGACCTCACGATGAAGATCACTTGCAACCGCGAAAAAATGCTCCACGCGTTTCAAACCGTGGCGGCCATCGCGCCAGCTCGCAGTCCGAAGGCGATTCTGCAGAACGTCAAACTCGAGGTGACCACGGACAAGGCCACGCTGATGGCCACCGACCTCGAAGTTGGCATTCGCTACGAGGTGACGGGCGTTGAGGTCGACGTTCCCGGTGCCGCGGTGTTGCCGGTCGGGCGGTTCGGATCCATCTTGCGTGAAAGCAGTGACGCCACATTCCGCATCGAAGCGGGCAACGACGGCACCCAGATCCGCGGCGAGCGAAGCCAATTCAAGCTTCCTTCGGAAAACCCACAAGACTTCCCACCGATCGCCGAGTTTGGCGAGGCGAGCTACTACGAAGTCTCAGCCCGCCTCTTCCGCGAGCTGATCCGCCGCACGATCTTCGCGACCGACAACGAGAGCAGCCGCTACGCCCTCGGCGGCGTGAAGCTCGAATGGAAAGACAACGTCCTCACGGCCGTCGGCACCGATGGCCGCCGCCTCGCAAAGATGGACGGCCCGGCCCAAGCCGTCGGCCAACCCGCTCCGTTCGGCGATGTGACGGTCGTCCCCACCCGGGCGATGAATCTACTCGAACGTGCGCTCGGTGAGGACGCCAGCGAAGTGCAACTCGCCGTTCGCCAGAACGATATCCTGGTAAAGAACCCACGCTGCACGATCTATTCGCGCCTTCTCGAAGGTCGTTACCCCCGCTGGCGCGATGTGTTTCCGCAACGCCCCACTTCGAACAAAATCCCGCTCACCGTCGGCCCCGTCCACTCGGCGGTTCGCCAGGCAGCGATTGTCACGAGCGAAGAGAGCCGTGGCATCGACTTCACGTTTGGCGAAGGCTCGCTCGTGCTTGCCGGCCAAACCGCCGAAGTCGGCCAATCGCGCATCGAGTTGCCGATCGCTTATGACGGACAGTCAATCTCAATTACGCTCGACCCGCGTTTCGTTAACGATTTCCTGAAAGTCCTCGAACCTGAAAAAGCCTTTACGATCGACCTCCAAGACAGCGATGCCGCCGCCGTGTGTACCACCGACGACGGTTACGGCTACGTGATCATGCCATTGGCCCGAGATCGTTAAACACAAATGGGAGGGTGGGGCTCCTGCCGAGCCGGTACGCGAAAGCTCGGCAGGAGCCCCACCCTCCCGATAAAAGCCCAATTTGCCCGAAGAAGCCCACATCACCGCCGCCGATTTCGCCGCCCGTCGCGACCGCGAGCAGCGCCGCCACTACGCGCGCAAGCCGAAATCGATTGGCAACGTCATCGCCCAATTGATCACCGCCCGTGGCTACGGCCGCGTCCAAGCCAACGCCAACTTCGCCGATGCCTGGAAAGCGGCCGCCGGCGAAGTGCTAGCCAAATTTACCCTCCCCGGCCAAGTCCGCCGCGGCGTTTTGCAAATCACCGTGGCGAATTCGATGACGGTCCAAGAACTCACCTTCCAAAAGCAACAAATCCTAAAGCACCTACAAACCAACCTGCCCGATGCGAAAATCCGCGATCTGCGTTTCCGCATCGGCAGCATTTAAGTAGACAATTCACCACAAAGACTCGAAGGACACTACAAAAGACTTTTGACAGGATCAACAGGATTTACGGGATTGAAAACCGCAATGTCCTGTCGCGGCGAATTTAATATCCCGTCGATCCCGTAAATCCTGTCCAAATTTCTTCCTCGTGCCATGGCGGTGAAAAAATGAAAGCAAGGCGAATCGCACCATAATGGCTGACGAAAACGAAAATCAACCGATACCCGCTGGCGACGGCAAGGCCTACACGTCTGAGGACCTGCAACACCTTAGCGATTTGGAGCACGTCCGCGAGCGGCCGAGTATGTACATCGGCGATACGACCATCCGCGGTCTGCATCACCTGGTGTACGAAGTCGTCGATAACTCGATCGACGAAGCGATGGCGGCCCACGCCACCACGGTAAGCGTCTCGATCAATGTCGACGGCAGCGTCACGGTCGAAGACGATGGCCGTGGCATCCCGGTCGAGCGGCACGCGCAGCTCTCCGAAGAAGCCGGTCGCGATATGTCCACGCTCGAAGGCGTGATGACCGTCCTCAAATTCGGCGGCAAGTTCGAAAAAGGCGCCTACCAAACCTCCGGCGGTTTGCACGGCGTCGGCGTCACGGTGGTCAATTTCCTCTCCGAATGGTGCGAGGTCGAAGTCTGCCGCGATGGCCAGGTGTATCACCAAGAATACGAGCGCGGCATCCCGAAGACCGATGTCCGCCGAGTCGGCCACACTACAAAGCGCGGCACCAAAACCACGTTCAAACCCGATCCACAAATCTTCCAGTCCACGAAATTCACGTTCGCCACGATCCAAAAACGCATGCAGGAGCTGGCGTTTCTGAATCAAGGTGTGCGAATTACGATCGCGGATGACCGCACCGGCGAAAAAGAAAGCTATCAGTACGAAGACGGCCTTCGCCAATACGTGCAGCATCTGAACCGCGCGAGCGAACCCGTTCACGCGGATATTCTGTACGTCAAAGGCGATGCCGAAGGAGTTACGGTCGAAATCGCGCTTCAGTACTCGCAAGAGTACACCGAAAACGTCCACTCGTACGTCAATAACATCAACACGACCGAAGGCGGTACGCATCTTTCTGGCTTCCGCACGGCCCTTACGCGCTCGATCAACAAATACGGCAAAGATAGTGGCCTGTTTAAAGACTTGGTTCCGAGCGGCGAAGATTTTCGCGAAGGTCTCACCGCCGTCATCAGCTGCCGCGTGCCGCACCCGCAGTTCGAAGGCCAAACCAAAACCAAGCTCGGCAACGGCGAAGTCGAAGGCATCGTCAACAGCCTCTTCGGCGAGTACCTCAACAAATTCCTCGAAGAAAATCCGAAAGCCGCCAAAGCGATCGGCAACAAAGGCCTGCTGGCCGCCGAGGCCCGCGTGGCTGCCCGCAAGCAAAAAGAGCTGATTCGCGAACGCAAAGGCGCGCTCTCCGGCGGCGGCCTGCCCGGCAAGCTTCGCGATTGCTCCAGCCGCGACGTCGATAAGTGCGAGCTCTATCTGGTGGAAGGCGACTCCGCCGGCGGCTCGGCCGAGGGTGGCCGCATGCGCGAGTTTCAAGCGATCCTCCCGTTGCGCGGCAAAATCATCAACGCCTACAAATCGCGCGAGGACAAAGTTCTCGCCAACGAAGAAGTCCGCAGCATGATCTCCGCCGTCGGCACGGGCATCGGCGAAGATCAGGATCTCAGCAAGCGCCGCTACGGCCGTGTCATCATCATGACCGATGCCGACGTCGACGGCTCCCACATCCGCACGCTGCTCCTCACGTTCTTCTACCGGCAGATGTTCGAGCTCGTGAAGGGTGGCCACGTGTACGTCGCGCAGCCGCCGCTGTTCCGCGTCAAAAACAAATCGAACACGTACTACGTGCAAACCGAAGAGGAAATGCGCACGCAGCTGCTCGATCAAGGTTTGGCCGACGCCGTCTTCAACCCCAACGACGGCCGCCTCATCGAAGGCGAGCAAATGACCCGCCTCGTCCGCACGCTCGCGACGCTTGAAGAAGCGATCATCGCCCTCGAACGCCGCGGCATCAGCCTCCGCATCCACGCCGAACGCCAAGATACCTCCGGCCGCCTCCCCATCTACCACGTCTATTTCGATGGCCGCGAGGAATGGTTCACCACCCGCGGCGAGCTCGATGCCTTCGTCGCCGACAAAGAAAAGGACGCCGGCGGCAAAATCAACGTCGATGTCGGTCTGCCCACACCCGCTCCCAGCACCAACGGTGACGGCGCGGCCGCGGGTACTGACGACGCCTCCGCAGCCGTGGGCCCGACCGCTCCGCGTCTTCGCATCGTCGAACTCCACGAAGTCCGCACGATCAACACCGCCCTCGCCGACCTCACGAAGCTCGGCTTCACGATCGAAGCCCTCATTCCGCAAGAGCGCACGGGCGAAGAAACGAGCCGCTACACGCTTCGCCGCGGCGAAAATGAATCTGGCCTCGAAGACCTCCGTGCCCTGCCCGCCGCGATTCGCGCCGCCGGCGAAAAAGGCTTACAGATCACGCGGTTCAAAGGCCTCGGCGAAATGAACGCCGAAGAGCTCCGCGAAACCACGCTCGACCCCGCCAACCGCACGCTCTTGCAAATCCGCATGGATGACGTCAGCGGAGCAGACGATCTCTTCCGCGTCCTCATGGGCGACCAGGTCGAACCGCGCCGCGAATTCATCCAAAAGAACTCGCTCGATGTGCGGAATTTGGATGTGTAAGTCCGTCGGCCGCCGCGGAATCTTTGTGCGCGGTAATTTTGGACTGTTTGGCGCGAAACCTCACGAATGCCGGGTGCCAGCGAGTTTTGCACGGGCCGTTTGCCAACACGTCGGCATAAGTCGTTGGTGCCATTGGAGCTGGATTTTGCGCGCGGTCCGAGGGTCCCACTTAACGCGAGCGAAATTGTTTGATTTTGCTCGGCGTGGCATCCTGCTAGCTCCATTTTTGCCGATGTATCTGCGCGGTTTCGCGAGCAATTCTTCCGGAGTTTAATCGCGCCGATGCACGCCTTTGATGGTCAGACGCGGAAGCCGTGCGCGCAACAGCAGCTCGGAGCGGCAGAGTAACGCCGTTCCCAGAGTAAATGCAAGTTTTCAAAGAGCGAATGGAGTTCTTTGAGCACAAGTGAGCGCTGTTGAAATGCAGCGTGGAGAGAAGGTACCAGATTCGAGAGGCGATTTCTACAACTACTTTTGGCCGCGCCTAAGATGCAAATGCGCTGTAATTTCAGGCGCAAGCTGGCGAAGGCCGGATTGTAGTGAGATGCGGGGCTAGTGGTCGCCAGAAGCACGGGAGAGCCGGTGGCACCGGTGGCCGACGAAACCGGCCCGCGCATTCATTCAGAAGCTTTCGCTCGACGTGCAAAATTTGAATGTGTAGCATTTGTTTTAATGTCTGATTCGCATGTAGAACTCGTTGATGAACACCACTTTTCTGTGGCGGCGAAATTTCTCGAATTTCTGCGTTTATCGAATCCAACATGGGGAAAGCGAGATGCCGCCCCTAAAAGCTCATTCATATTTCGTGGACACTGGGACAGCGACTGGGCGCTCACACCGCCCGCGTGGCGCGAAGACGGACAACGTAAATTAGCGCCGATTCGAGAGCGAATAACTGAAATTGTCAGCAAGATCTGCACAAGAGATGACCCGCACTGCATCAAGTGGGCAACACAGAACGTTCAAGAGTTCATTGCGCTCCGTACATTCCATTCTGTGGCGGATGAACAAGGCCTGGAGCTCCCACAGTTTCCGTTGGGTCACAATAACCGTGAGAATTGGTTTTGGGACTTGGAATGGTTAAAGAGCTTTGGACAATACGACGCGAGTTTTACAGAGGCCCTTCTACAAATAATGGCATTGGCGCAACATCATGGCGTGCCAACCCGGCTACTTGATTGGACCCGAGACCCTCGAATCGCGGCGTACTTCGCAGCTGCTGATGAACAGCGGGTTAAGGAGTCGGCGTCCGATACGCTGGCCGTATGGGCTGTCAATCAGAACATATTTAATCAGGCCGGCGTGAACCCTCTAACCATTCCGCGGTTTCGAAATGCGTACTTACACGCGCAGGAAGCGTTATTCACATACCAACGGCCAGGCGAGATACTAAACTGGTTTCGAGATCGCGAAACTTGGCCGTCTTTGACAGATCTTAAAGAGAAGTACTTGTACGCGTGCGCCGAACCCCCATTTATCAAAGCGACTCTTCCGAAGTCAGAGGCAGACGACCTCCTCTCGCATCTATACAGAGAGCATATCAGCAAAGCGAGATTGATGCCGTCGTATGACAGCGTAGCACAGACAAGCAGAACGCTGTGGAGAATATCGCCAGAGAATGGTCAGTGGTTTAGCTGACGCTATGCGGTTCAGTTGTTTTCATGACGTTAAGAATGAACGCCAAATGTCGTGCGATGGGCGCTTCAACTAAAGATACATAACCGGCACATGCGGGCCTGGTATTCCGTGCGGCAAAAAGATGTGTCGCAGTGTCTTGTGGTTATCAACGCGAATGTAAAGTTTCGCATCGCTGGGAGGGATCGGGTCGCAGGCGTCCCGCACGACGATTTCATTCGGCCCCACATGAGAGAGCGACAGTGTCATGTCCGTCAGTCGCAGCGATAATTCGACGTCTGCGGAATAAGACATGACGGATCTCCTAACCAACTGCGCCAGCAAGATAGCATCTGCGACGCCCTCGCACTACCTCACAGCATCTCCGGCCGAAACCCCTTCCGCCACCGTGCGGTCGTCGGCCCCGCGGTCATGAACAGGCCTTCGCCGCGGTAGTGCAGCGTTTTGGGGAACTTTGGCCGCGTCGCTACGTGGGCTTTTACCACTTCGAATACGAACAGGCTAAACTTCTTGATGAGGCTGGCGTCGACGAGGCGGCATTCGAAGTTCGCGAAGCATTCGGCGATGAGCGGCGCGGCTACTTTTTCGCCGGCGACGGGCGTGAGGCCGAATTTGTCGAACTTGTCGGGCTTCGGGCCGTGGTAATTGCCGATGCCGACGACCGCTTTGGCGCTTCCCGTTTCCGGCACGTTGATGACGCACTCTTTGCTGCGTCGCACGAGTTCGCGGCTGTAGTTCTGGTCCCAAATAAAGCAGCCGACGAGCGATGGCTCGTCCATCATGATCATGTGCCAGCCCATGGTCATGATGTCCCGCTCGCCGCGATAGGCCGAGCTGACGAGCACGATTGGGCCCGGCTCTAAGAACCGGCGGACTTTATCGACTGGGAAATCACGCTTCGTGTATCGCTTCATGCCGTCAGTTTAGCAGCCGCACATGGAAGATGGCGGGTTCGCGCTGCGCGGCGAACCCACCCTACGCAGAATGGCTTTTCGAGAGCGGCTGCCGACACAAAAAAGCGACCTTCGCCGCACAGGCGAAGGTCGCTCATTGTTTCTAACTTAGTTCCAGTCGGACCGCTGCCGAGCCGGGTCACCAAGTGAAATCGACGCCCGTGGTCACGCCGTCGTAGACGACGCGGCCATCGGTATTGGTCGGGCTCGACGTGCCACCGCCGATTTGAACGGTGGTCGACGCCTGGTCGCCGGCAATCGCGACGTCGTCGATCCACATTACTTGGTAGCCGCCATACACGCCCACATGCTGGGTAACGTGATACAACGCGGTGAAGTCGATTTCGCCCACGAACGAGAGTTGATTATCGTGGCTGCGCGTGGGGTTGACGATGCTTGAGGTGAAGTCGTTGTCGGCCATATTGCCAAAAGCGCCGGCCTTCAGCGTGCCGGTGAATTGGAACGGGCTGCACGGGTTGGTGAACAGAATGTTGGTGCCGATCTGTCCGCCGTACATGTGATTGTTTTCATCCCAAGTTGAAATGTTCAGGCCCGTACCTGCCAAGCCGATGTGCAGCTGGTCATGCAGTTCGATCCAGCGGAAGCCGGTGAAGAACGTGCAGCCGGGGGTGACCGCCGTGCCGACATTCAATTCGCCGCTGTCCAGGTCGGTGTTGTACGTATTGGCGAGGTTGCCGCCGCCGAGGACCGTGACACCGATACCCGCAATTCGGAAGGTGCTGATGCCGTTGACCGCGGAAGTTGCCTGGGCCGATTCGTCGTTGAAAAAGCGTCCTTCAACGATCAGGCCGTTCGACAAGCGCGTCCCAACCGTGGCATCCACGCCGTTATCCCAGCCGAAGTTGTTCAAATCGCTGGCGTTGATCAGCGTGCCGAGCGTGCCCGTGGGCGGCGTCGCAACCACGGCCGAATCTGGCCGCGAACGATGCAGAATCACAGTACCGACGCTTGCATAACAGCTAGGTGCGCACCAGCAGCTGATGAAGGCCGGGCTCGAATCGCAGCTGCTGCAGCCTTCGCTGGCCGCCGGCTTTTCTGCCGCTTCATCGTCGCCCACCGGCGTTACTTGGTCGTCGTGAATCACCGACGAGTCGGCTTTGAGGGTTGGCAGCGTGCATGTTTCCTGCCAGTCGGCAGACGTGTAGTTCGCTTCAATCGTGTTGGAAGCAACGGACCCGCACGCCATTGCGAACATCAGACCGACCGCACCGGTCGAGCGCAGAAAGGCAATCATGTGCCGAGCCCCTCCATTGGGCAGTATTTATTGTGGTGGGATCTGTCGGGAGTAAACAGTCCTTGATCCCGTCGTCTGGAATCGACGCAGTGTGCGGTCAGAAACTTGAAATAGCGTTGCGAAGCGAATATCCGGCATTCGCGCTCGGGGCGGCAATTCCCGCAAGCTTTAACACCCGGCAAAATGCAAGGCCTTCGGACTACGTTCGGACTCTCGAGGGCGAATATCGGTGAAAGTAGCCGCGGCTATTGCGGGAAAGCCGGCCCGGATAACATCAAGATTCACGAAGCCTTTAGTAACCCCGTGCAATTAAGTCATGGCGTCGAGCTCTCAGGATCCTTCTGGAAAACGCGACAACACCAATCCAGAATCGTCGTCGCGATCGAGCGACGCGGCGACCCACTGGCGAACGCAGCTTATTCATTCCGCCGTCCAAGCGCCGCCGGGCTTCCGCGCGCTCACCACCCCCATCTACCACGCCTCCACCACCGTTTTCGACACCCTCGCCGAAGCCTACCAGGGTTGGCGCCCCGGCGGACCGTACACCTACGGTATCTACGGCACGCCGACGACGCTCAAACTTGGCGCTCGTATCGCCGAAATCGAAAAGGCGAAGTACACGTTCATCGTGCCAAGCGGGCAGGCCGCCATCGCGCTCATTTATTTGGTGTACGCCCGTTCGGGGTCGCACATCCTCATGTGCGAAAGCGCCTACGGCAACAGCCGCGAAATCGCCGACGGACTCCTCGCCCCGCTTAACGTTGAAGTCGAATCCTACGATCCGATGATCGGTGGCGGCATCGCCAAACTCATCCGCCCGAACACGCATCTCATTTGGACCGAGAGTCCCGGCTCGATCACGATGGAAGTGCAAGACATCCCCGCGATCGTCGCGGCCGCGCGCCCGCACAAGATCCCGGTCGCACTCGACAACACCTACGCCGCTGGCGTACTGTTCGATGCCTTCGCCCACGGCGTCGACATCAGCATGCAGGCGCTCACCAAATACGTCGGCGGCCACAGCGACTTATTGCTCGGCAGCGTCTCCGTCCGCGACGAAGCCACGATGCGCGCCGTCGGCAAAACCTATCGCCTGCTCGGCATGGCCGTCTCGCCCGACGACTGCGGCCAGGCTCTCCGCGGCCTGCTAACTCTCGGCGTCCGACTAAAGCATCTCGAGCAATCCGCGCTCACCATCGCCAACTGGCTAAAACAGCGCCCCGAAATCGCACTGGTTCTCCACCCCGCCCTGCCCGACTGCCCCGGCCACGAATTCTGGCAGCGCGACTTCACGGGCTCGGCGAGCATCTTCTCGATCGTCTTCAAGGAAGATGTGGCTATTGAACGCATCGTGCGCTTTGTCGAGCGCTTGCGACTCTTCAAAATTGGCTACAGCTGGGGCGGTGTCACGAGTTTAGTGATGGCTTACGCTGGCCTCGGCCGCCAACACCGCAATTACGGGCGCCACCTCATCCGCTTCAACATCGGCCTCGAAGAACCGCCAGACCTCATCGCCGATCTCGAACAAGCGCTTACAAACACGAAGTAAGTCGCGATGCCCACGGAACGCGAGATGATGCTGGCCGGCGAACTGTACGACCCGCTCGACCCGGAGCTCGTCGCCGGCCGCGAACGCGCCCGCGACCTCATTCAAGCTCTCAATGCTAGCCGCGAGGCCGATCGGGCAGTGCGACGACAGATTTTGAAAGCGCTCCTCGGGTCCGGGGCTGAGGACGCTTGGATCCAATCGCCATTCTATTGCGACTACGGCGCTAATCTCCACGTCGGCCGCGGCTGCTATTTCAATTTCAACTGCATCGTGCTCGATGTATGCAACGTCCGCATCGGCGACTTCTGCCTATTCGGACCCGCCGTGCAAATCTACACGGCGATGCACCCGACGGAATTTCTCGCCCGCCGACCCGACCCCTACGACCCCGCCAGAGTAGCGAAAGAATTCGGCAAGCCGGTCACTATCGGCAACGATGTGTGGGTCGGCGGCGGCGCAATCATTTGCCCCGGCGTCACTATCGGCTCGCGCACAATCATTGGCGCGGGAAGCGTCGTGACCCGCAACATTCCGGACGACGTCTTCGCCGCTGGCAATCCGTGTCGAGTTATTCGCCAACTCGGCCAAGCGGATTCGCGCCCCCGTTGAAAGTGCGAGTTGCAGATCATGCGCTACGACTTCATTGCGATCCCCGAATCAGAAACGCCGCTCGCAATCGACCGGCAGTGGCAGCACGTCGTCGATACCTACGTCAGCGAGTGCAACAAAACCGCGAGTATGTGGCGGGCCGTGCCGGACAATTGCCTCGACTTCCGGCCGCACGATCGAGTCAACACGATCCGCACGATCCTCGCCCACCAATTGCTTTCCGAGCGGCGATTCTTCGCGGAGTTCGTTGGCACCCAAGAGCCACCCGCGGACGAATTGCTGCCGCCAGATGCTGGCGGCCCGGCCACTTCCGCGGCGTATCTCGATCGTTACATCACCCTCTGCAAGTTCCGGCTTCCGCAATTCGCCGCCGGCACAAGCGAATGGTGGCTCGAACCTCGACCATTCTTCGGCGGCCTCACACGCCAACGAATCTGGATCTTCTGGCGACGCGTTCTACATACGTGCCACCACCGCACACAGGTACAAACCTGGCTACGCCTCGCGGGCCAAGACGTGCCGACAATCTACGGCCCCTCCGGCGACGTTAGCTGGTCCGACGCCGATCCCACGTACTCCATCGCGGCGGCGAGTCGATCAGCGAAGAATGTTTTGTCCGCAGATGATGCAGATTTTCACAGATGAAGAACAAAGCAATTATTTGTCTGCGTTCATCTGCGTTCATCTGCGTAATCTGCTGACGATTTCGAAAAGCGCGCAGCTAAATTTCACACGGGCAACAACTCACCCCCATCACGCGCTGCATCAATCCGCGTCCAGCGAAACCTTGAGCGTTCGGCCAACAATGTCCCGCCGCATCCCCTTGCTCCAGCCGCCGAGATCATATGTCACATACAGCTCGTTATTGCGCGGCGTTTCCTCGATTGCCATGTAGTGCGTCGTCAGAACTCCGGACGTCATCCGCACGACCGTGCTCCATGAGTCGCCGTGGTCCCGGCTGAACGCAAGGTAGTTGCCGTTCCACGGATGCTCCGGATGTTGCCAGCACAACTTCTGCGGAACCCGCACGCCGAACGCCGCCACCAGAACACCGCTCCGCAGTTCGATTAGGTCCGGATCGACCACTGCCCCGCGCAGCTCGTCCGGGTTATTCTCATCGAGCAGCTTGCCTTTAAAATCCTTGGCGCCGCGCAGCATCTCGACCCACTTTTCCGTCTTGTAAACGTCGAGGCCGGCCAAAACCCACGGCGCGTGGGCAGTCCAAGTAGCGCCGTCATCATCCGAATGCGACTCACGCAATTCTCGCCCGGTCCGCATCAAACAGATCAGCCGCCCCGCGTGCGGCCCCTTGCTTACGCGACAAATCACCGGCTCGCCAAACCCCTCGGTCCCGATCGTCCCATCCGCCGCAACCGTGGCCACCAATTTCCAATGCAACCCCTTATCGCTCGACCGCGCGAGCATCACGCGTGACTTTGTCATCGTCGGCCGATACGTGCTCGGCGAGTTGTCCCCCTTCAACCAACCATAAAACGTGCACAGCAGGTCCCCATTGGGCATTTCGATAATCCGCCGGTGCAGCCGCTGCGCCGCGTGCGGCCGGCCGCCGTCGTCGCTCGAACCGTAGAACTCGATTCCCGGGAGTTCGAACACCGCATCTGTCGGCCCCGACACCGTGCGCCATTCGTCGTGCGACGTGTAAAGCTGCCCAATGCCTTCGTCCGCCCGCTCGCCGGGAACAATGTACGTGTCGAGGGCCAAAATCGTCCCATCGCGAAGTTGAACGATCCCCCCTTCCATGTCTAAGCCGTTCTCGCCCTGCTTGAGGGGAATATCAGTCCAGCTCAATCCACCATCCCGTGACACCCGCGTCGACATCGCCCACGGATACGCCATCCGCGACGATGGAAACGACTTCTCAGGCACTTGCCCCTGCAGAATGATCGCCCCGGATCGAGTTACCAGCATCGAAGGCTGCAGCCCCCGCGGTAGAACCACGTGCTCCTCACCGAACTCGAATCGCAACTGGCCGTCGGATTCAAGCGTTTCCGGTTTATGAAGAGTCGCTTCCGGTTTTGCAGTCTGTGCCCCGCTATCCGCCGCGGCGACGCCGCAGCAGACTGTCCAGAGCAAAATCGTTACGCCTCGAAAGGCCAATGGCATTTTGAACATGTTCCTGCGATTTGGGTGGAAGGGTGCTGTGAGGATCGAACCGTTCTGCAAGCTCTGGTTTTTTAAGCTCTGCCCTCATCATCTGCGACACGTATAAGGCAGTCCACTGGTATCCCCGCTCCCGCGCCAGTGGCTACCGGGAATCACGAGCCGTAAGTTAAAAGGAAGTGGGGGCAAAACGACAATTGGATCTTGCGTAGACCCTATTGCGAACGATGGTTGCGCAATACTTGATACACTAATTGTATCTGCCCGCCGCACAGGACCCATGTCATGACACCGTCGCGTCCCAAATCTTCGCGTCGCCAATTCCTGAAGACCGCCGCAGCGTTCGCTGCGCCGCTGATCGTACCAGCCTCAGCCTTGGGCCGCAGTCGCCCGGCACCGAATGAACGGGTCACGGTCGGCTTGGTTGGCTGCGGCGAGCGAGGCATGCAAGTCGCAAGCGATTTTTTGAAGGACTCGCGCGTGCAGATCACCGCGGTGTGCGACGTTCACGACCGCCACTACCGCGAACACAAATGGGGAGAGGGGAAAGAACTTGGCCGCGAACCGGGCCGACGCACGATTGAAGCGCACTACGCGGGGGCGACCAACGGCGGCACGTATCGCGGCTGCGTCGCAGCGAGCGATTTCCGCGAGCTCTGCGACCGTTCCGATCTCGACGCGATCATCGTCGCCACGCCCGATCATTGGCACGCACTGGTGGCGCTGACCGCACTGCAAAAAGGAAAAGACGTTTACTGCGAAAAGCCCGTCACGCACCACTTCGCCGAGGGGCATCGCCTTGTCCGCGAGGTCGCCGAGCGAAAAGCGATCTTTCAAGTCGGATCGCAGCAGCGTTCCGATCCGGAATTCCGCCAGGCGGTGGAACTGGTGCGCAATGGTCACCTGGGCACCATCGAGCGAGTCGAAGTCGGACTCAACACCGGCTACGACAAACCCCGAGCCGACGCAACCGTCACTTCTCCGCCCGCGGGTCTCGATTACGATTTCTGGTGCGGCCCGGCGCCCGTTCTGCCGTACATGCGGGCCCGGCATCATCGCTGGTGGCGCGGCAACCGCGCTTACGGCGGCGGCGTTTTAATGGATTGGATCGGACACCACAACGACATCGCCATGTGGGGCTTGGGAACGGATCGCTCCGGACCGCAGCGCCTTGAAGTGACTGTCTGGACGATGCCTGACACCGACGTCTACGATACGCCTGTCGATTACACCTTCCGCTCCGAGTACCCGGGGAACGTAACCGTCGAGGTCTCCAACAAACACACCGAAGGGACAAAGTTCATCGGCACGGATGGCTGGCTATTCGTCAACCGCGGCAAGGTAAAAGCATCGGACCCGCGCTGGCTTGAGCCGGATTTCAATCGCGGCCAATGGAAGGCGTACCTATCACCCGGCCACGCACAGAATTTCATTGATGGCGTGCTCACGCGCGAGGAGTGCATTTGCCCCGTGGACATCGGCCACCGCTCGGTCACGCCGGGACATTTGGCGTATGTCTCGCACGCCGTTGGCCGACCGCTCACCTGGGATGCAAGGAAGGGAGAGATCATCGGTGATGCGGAAGCCCAAAAGCTGCTTGTCATGCCGCCATATCGCTCGCCGTGGGCACTGGGGTGAAAGCAGTACGCGAATGGCGCGTTTGGTGTAATCAGCCGCGTAGTTTTTCACGATGCTGCATCAAAGCGATGCCGTTGATGCCGCGATGTTTCCCAAGGTCATGTGAATTTGCTGTTCAACCATGGCCCGATACTTGCCGCCTCGGGCCATCAACTCGGCGTGGGTACCCGTTTGACTGATGCCGCCATTTTCGATGACGACAATCACGTCTGCGCGGGAGATTGTGCTAAGTCGATGAGCAATGACAAAGCTGGTCCGACCGCGCATTAACGTTGCCAAACTTTGCTGGATCATTTGTTCGCTGTCGGAATCCAAATTGCTGGTCGCTTCATCGAGAATCAGAAGCTTGGGATCGGCGAGAATCGCACGGGCGATGGCCAACCGTTGGCGTTGACCGCCGCTGAGCCGCACCCCACGTTCGCCAATGATTGTTTGCATGCCAGCCGACATCTGGTCGATAAAGTCGGTCGCATTGGCGGCCTCGGCAGCCGCTCGAATTTCATCGAGAGTCGCGTTGCGCCTGGCATAGCCGATATTCTGAGCAATCGTGCCGTCGAACAAAAACACATCCTGTTCGACAATACCCAAGAGGAGTCGAAACGATTCGACGTCGTAGTCGCGCAAATCGCGGCCGTCTAATGTCACGCGGCCAGAGGTTGGGTCATAGAAGCGGGCCACCAAATTGCTAAGCGTGGTTTTTCCCGCGCCGCTCGGGCCAACCAGCGCAACCATTTGTCCTGCTTCGACGTGCAAATCGACATCGCTTAGCGCCGGCCGATCACTGCCCGGATAAGTAAATGATACCTGCTCCAGCGCTATTCTCCCCGCGACCGAGGGCGGATCGGCTTTCAGCGAATTGGGTGTCGAAGGCATTTCGCGTGATTCCCCCAGCAAATCGAGGACGCGATCAAGTCCGCTCAAGCTGTTTTGAAATTGAGTCGCGCTTTGGGCGAGCGTCGAGAGTGGTTCCAGGAGCATCAACAGATAGACCATGAACATCATCAAATCGCCCACAGTCATATGACCATCGAGCACTTGCAACCCACCGTAATACAACAGCCCCGCACTTGCGATCGGAATTAACGCAGCCCACAGGGCTTCGATGGCGCGCATCCACCACCAGGCGTACAATTCCTGGCGCGCCATCAGGTTATTTTCGGTGGTGAACCGCGCCGCCTCACGCTTTTGCCGACTGAAGGCGCGGACAATTCGCATGCCGGCGAATGATTCCGTCGCACTGGCATCAATTTGCTCGCGCTGTTTTCGAATCACCCGAAATTGCGGCCGAATGTTGTTGATCCAAGCACGATGCGTGAAATAAACAGTCGGTATCAATACAATCGCGCCGAGTAAGAGTGTCCAATCAACCCAGGCCAGAATCGCCAAACTGCCAATCAATTGAATGATGGCTTGCCATGGGTTGAAGAGCATGCCAAACATCAATTCGCCGACACTGCCGCCGTCTTCTCGCAAAATCGAGGCGACTCCTCCGGAACGAATCTCCTGTACCCGATGTAGCGGCAACCTGACTGCATGCTCGAATACCCGACGGCGAATATCCAATTGAATTTGCTTGGAGATTCTCGTCGCGTACCAACGTCCCCAAATTTGAATCACAATCCGAATGAGCGAGATTGCCGCAACAACAATAACTGTGACGAGCAACAGTTCTCTCGGATTAGCTAAGGATGGAAACCAATTCGACCAGCGCTGCGGCAGTGCCTTATGATTCAGCCCGTAGTCGATGACGAACTTCGTTCCCGCCGGCGGAAGTAATCCAATTAAAGTGGCAATCGCGGCAGAAAGCAGAATCAAAAATGTTTTCGAACGATAAGGAATTAGCAGACGAAAGAACTGCCACACCAGCTGACTGGCTGGCCGCACTCGGTTTTTTGCGCTACGAGGTTCGTCCGAGGAATGATGGCCGCCAGAGGGCAGCTCTTTCTGCTTGACTTGCTTCCGATACCTCTCGAACCGCGTGCGGCTAGAAGGTTGCAGATTTCCATTGTCCGAGGAGATCGAGTTCGCTGAATTATTTAGCATGATGAATCGTAGACGCAGACGGCATCCTGTCGAGCCGCTTGGGACCCAATCGAATCGCCCGATCACTCACGACGAAGCCATGGAAGGCCACTTGGCATCGGCGTTTTCGACGAGAGATGCATCGGCAAGACCGCATCCAGCCCCAGCCGTCGCGCTCAACTCGATCTCCCAATCCGTGGCGCTTCCTCGCGTTGGAAAGGAAGCTGCAAGCCGATTGTTAAACGAATGGCTAAAGCGCCCAGGCTACTTGCACGACGTTCACAAAGCTAGTCGCCCGCAAAGCCTGGCCTGAATCAGTTTAACAAGCTTCCTCGCCGCGAGTCGCACAGTCCCCATCGTCGCACTCAACATGAATCGCCAAATCCGCGGCGCTGGCCGGCGCATGGTGTGCCGCTGTGCCATTGTGCTCTTTTTCCAGCGCTTCGATTAAGTGCTGCTGGTACTGCATGATGCTGTGGTCGGTCAGCATGTCGAGCTTCCACTTGAGCAAGCCGCGAAGAACGCCACGCCACCGGTCGCGGCTCCGCCACACGCCCGTCAGTTTGCGAATCCGCCCGTTGCGATCGAAATAGATCTCGTCGCCACAGTGCCGGTATCCCATGAGCGCCGGCGGCACCCGCGTGACAATGTCGTTGTTATGCACCCAGCGATAATGCGTGACCTTCGCGTGTCGCACGTACTTTTTGCAGCCCACGCGTGGTGAGCCAAACGTGTGTAGCTCCTGCGGATCGCCGACGATCGAGGAAGTCTTGCAACGATACGCGCAAATCGTCGCCATTGCCGCGCCGAGCGAATGCCCGCAGAACCACACCGGCTGCTTGTCGCCACGCAATAGCTGCTCGAACATCGGCCAGACGTTTTCGACCTGCCGATTGAACCCACTGTGCACGTTGCCGATCGCCCCGAGCGCCGCCATCATCGCATTCGCGTCGGCCTTGATATCGTTCCACTCTGTTATCTGCGTGCCCCGGCAAGTCAGCACCACGTCGTATTCGTTGCGAAACCGATACGCCTGGGCTCCATCCTTGTCGAACAACTTAGCTTCCCGAAAGCCGATCGCGACAGCCGCCCGCTGGGCTTCCGCCTCGTCGTTGTAGGCAATGAGCGCCAGCTCGGCCATCACCAGCGAACGTTCGAGAAACGTCAGCTTGGCCAGCGGTCCGCGGACATCCGAATACAACCGCAGCGGAACTTCGCCCGGGTCTTGAATCACCTTAGGCTTAAGCATGCTACTCATCGCGACTCACTCCGTGCTCGCAATCGATCGTTGAAAATCACAATCCACAGATTGTAACATCCTCGACCGATTCAGCACGTGCCGCGCAACGAACGAGGAATTCATAGTCCGCGGTTGTCGCAGATAAACGCAGATGACTGAAATGCTTATTTGTCATCTGCGAACATCTGCGGACAAATAAAAAGCGAGCGCGGCCAAAAAAGCGTTGTAGAAATCACAATCCAATTCTGCTATCCTCGGCCATGCATGCACATCCGTACACATCCGTCAAGGTTTTGGCAGCGGCCGTATAATCGGCAACGAAAGTAACCACAAATTCCCAATATTCGACCCACCATGCCAAACCCAGAATTCACAACATCTTGCCGAACAACAACTTGCAAAATCGCGACTTCCGCATGGCTCCGAATTTTGTATTAAAAAATCGACTCCAGCGCTTCAGACAAAAACATATTCACCACAGAGGACACAGAGAGCCACGGAGAAGAAGGTTCAGAGAAGATTATCAAAATTCGCCACGGGTTTGGGTCCCCTTCCACTGCATAACTGCCGCCAATTCGAATCTTTTTCCTCTGTGCTCTCTGTGTCCTCTGTGGTGAATAAAAGAACCCAGCAACGGCTGCTAGCAACGCAGCCGAAAGCGCGAGAAAATCAAAACTATACAAACACTTACCGGCATGAATTTCGCGTATAGAATTCTCGAAAGGACTCCCATGTCCGCCACCCGCACCACGGCCCAAGCGACGCCGATGAAACGCGAACTTATCCACAAACTGCACGCCACGCTCGAAAAGCTCGTCCACAAGGAAACGGCCACCGGCACCGAGTTCTGGCTCGCCCGCGATCTCCAGCAGGTGTTGGGCTATGTCCGCTGGGCGAACTTCGAGAAGGTGATCCACAAGGCGATTATGTCGTGCGAGCTCGCCGGCTACCCGTCCGATGACCACTTTCTGCCGGTCGACAAAATCGACGAGTTCGCCAAGAAGGGCTCGCGCGCGATGCGTGACTTCGCCCTCACCCGCTACGCCAGCTACCTCATCGCCCAGAACGCCGATTCGTCGAAAGACCCCGTTGCGTTCGCCCAAACGTATTTCGCTGTCCAAACCCGCCGGCAGGAAATGATCGAGCAGCGACTGCGCGATCACGAGCGCGTGAACGCCCGCCGCAAGCTGAGCCAATCCGAAAAAGTCCTCTCCGGCCTGATCTACGAACACGTCGAAGACGAGCAAGGCTTCCGCCGCATCCGCACCAAGGGCGACCAGGCTCTCTTCGGCGGCGTCACCACGCGACAAATGAAGCAACGCCTTCGAGTGCCCAAGGGCCGCGCGCTCGCCGACTTCCTCCCCACGATCACAATCAAAGCCAAAGACTTCGCCAACGAGATCACCAACTTTAGCATCAAGCGCGATTACCTACACACCGAAGCCCAGATCACCCGCGAGCACATCAAGAACAACCGCGAGATCCGCAAGCTGCTGGGCAAGCGAAAGATCAAACCCGAAGACCTGCACGCCGCCGAGGACGTGAAAAAAATCGAACGCCGCCTCTCGACGGAAGAAAAATCCCTGCCGCAAGAAACGCGACTGATCGAATCGCCCCGCGATAAATCACTTCCCGCAGAGCAGCAGCTGATCTTCGACCCCGTCGACGAACTGCATCACCGCCCGGGCGGCAAACACGCCGTCGGCACGAAAGGAGCCAGCTAATTCGGCCCGACCGTGTTACTCGCCGCTTTCTCTTTGGCCGCGATTTTCCCCACGAGCCTTTCAGGAGTAAGCTGCAGCCGGTCGCGATGCTTGGCAATCGACTCATTGATCTTCGCCGTAAGCTTCGGCCCCGCAAGCTCCTTCTCCACGGCGTCGCGCAGCACGACCCCAATCTCTTTTGCCAGCGGCCCGCGCAGGTCACTGATCCGCGTCAGTTTGAAATCTTCGAACTGAATGTGCGCATCCGTCACCACCGGATCGAGCGCATATCCGGCCGGCAGAAACGAATTCGATTTCAGCGGATTGACCCCGACCTCCGCATCCAACGACAGCTTTATGCCTGTGTCCCCCTCCGCCTCCAGTCCAACGATGTGGATGCCACGGTCGTAGACGGTCGTCTGCGCCCAGCCGTGCACCTTTGCCGCGAGGTAGAGGGTCAGCGCAATCCGGCCGTTTTCAAGCGTCCGCAATTTCTGAATCTGCACGTCGAGATTTTTGTCGGGATCGATGAGCGTGAGCTTGTACTGTTTCCAAATCCCATGATTCACCTCACTCTTCTCGCGGTGAATATCGAACTTCAAAAAGTTTCCATTGCTGTGCAGACCCGTCGTAATCTCCTTCGTCTTCCCCCAATCCTTTTTCCGCTCAATCTCGCGCGGAATCTCCGCCGCAATGATCCGGGCGGCGACCTGCGAAACGACATCCGGCGCATAGCCCCCAGGAAGCGTAGCGCTGTGACTGGTCGATACGGCCGCCAGGCCGATGAGAGACGCCGTGAGCGCGAAGCCAGTTGTGATCATCACAGATTTACGCACGTGGGCGTCCGTTCGTTGAAGCAGCGAAGTTCGGCACGGAAGTACGACATTCGTTCCGCACAATTGCGCGAAGATAGTGAAACTGATGAATTGCGCGGAGGTCGATTGCGATTCTCGATGCTAGCAATCTCGACTCACGCAGCCGCTTCAGTACACTCGAATTCCATCGCCGCTCGCCAAGGAGGGTTTTGCGATGGAACAAACGGTTCGCCAAGAATTCGATCTCGAACCGTTCCGCGGCTTCGGCCCCTCCGACTTCTGGCCTTTCCGCCGGCCCTCGCAAACGCTCACGATCACGGACGACCTGGCTCACGTCCGCCGCAACATGCGCGACGAATGCCCACGCCGCCCGGGCGTGTACGGCATGATCGATCCGCGCGGCCAGCTGATCTATGTCGGCATGTCGACGATGCTTCCCAAGCGATTGGTAACGTACTTCCAAAGCGGCACGGATATTCGGAAGGAGTATCGCATCGCGTCGCATACCGACCGATTAACGTGGGAAGTCATTGGCCACGGCCTGGCGGCGCAAGTGCGCGAGTTGGAATTAATTCGTCGGCATCGGCCGCGGTTCAATGTCAAGGGTATGCGCTCCGGCCGCGCGTTGGGATACCTTTTCATTTCACGCGAAGACGCGCCGCGTGTCCGCGTAGCCAGGCAAGTGCCGCGCGGCGTGCGATACTCGTGGGGCCCGCTCGCTTTCAACTGGCGCGTTCGCGAGGCAATCGAGGCCGTCAATCGACACTTCAAACTGCGAGATTGCCGGGCGGATACCGCGATGCATTTCGCCGATCAAGGGAATCTGTTTTCGATCGATTTGCGCGCCGAATGTGTTCGCGGCGAAACGGGAACCTGCCTGGGCCCGTGTGCCGGCTTGTGTACGCGAACGCAATACACGGCACAACTGCGAGCCGCGCGAGCCTTTCTCGATGGCCGCGACTCGGCCGCGTTGATTCGCTTGGAAGAGGAGGTGGCGACCGCCGCGGTCAGCCAGCAATTCGAGCGGGCGGCCACGATTCGCGACAGGTTCGTCCGCTTGCAACATCTGTCCGAGCGGTTGGCAATGCTTCGCGAGCGTCCGCTTCCCGAGCAATTCGTTTATGCGGCCGAGGCTGGACGGCGGTCGTTGTGGTACTTAGTGGCGGCGACTCGGGTCGTGGCGGCGATGGCGGCTCCCGAGGACGCCGCACAAGCGGCAAGATGCTTGGTTCGATTGCGGCGCATATACGAGCCGCGTGCCCTCGAAGAATTGAAAGGCGATCGGCTCAGTACTCAGATTCTTTCCGGCTGGTTTCGCTCGCGGCCGGCCGAGTTGGCTACCGCACTCACACCGGGCGACGCCGTCCAATTCTGTCAGCGTCTCGGTGCGTGAAACTGCCAAATGCCAGGCTAAGAATTCCGCTTCGTTTGACCATCCGCGGCGGCGCTTCTACCATTCGTTGCCATGGGGCCCCGAATACTCTTGTTCATGCTGCTGCTGCCCGTCGTGGAGATTTATCTTCTCGTCGCGATCGGCCACGCCACGTCTTACTGGGTGCCGTTTGCGATTGTGATTGGCAGTATGCTGGCCGGGACGGCCGTCGTCCGGCATCACGGCTTGCGCGCGTTTCAGCGAGTTCGGCAAGATATGGCGGCGCGGCAGATGCCGGCCGATTCGCTGCTCGATGCATTTCTGATTCTGGTGGCCGGGCTGTTGCTCATTTTCCCGGGCGTGCTGACGGATCTCGTCGGCATCGCATTGTTGGTGCCGCCGCTTCGCTCGCTCATGAAGCGCGGGGCGAAGGCCTGGATGCAACGGCACGTCGAAATTCACGTGGCGCGATTTGGCGCGCCGTTCGGGGCCAGCGGCGGGCGTGGAGCTTCCTCCGCACAAGATCAGATTATCGATGCCCGCGTTGTGAACACGCGCGTCGAAGATGCGCCGTAGACGACAGCACGTTTCGACTACAACTTCGACTTCAGCGCTTCCATCGCCGCATCGTAATCGGGCTCGCTGGTGACTTCGTTCACGTACTCGGCGTGAATGACTTTGCCATTAGGGTCGAGCACGAACACGGCCCGGCATTCGATTTTCAGCTCTTCGATCAGCGTGCCCCAGTTTTCACCGAAGTTGCGATCCTGGTAGTCACTGCCGACGCGCATGTTTTTGATGCTTTCGGCGCCGCAGAAGCGGTTCATCGCGAACGGCAGGTCGAGGCTTACCGTGAGGGCGTTGATCTTATCGCCCAGGGCCCCGAGCTGATCGTTGAATTTTTTGGTTTGCATCGCACACACGGCCGTGTCGAGCGAAGGCACGACGCTGATCAACGTGGGCTTGCCCTTTACATCGGCGAGCGTGATGGGCTTGAGGCCGCCTTCGAAGTAGAAGACTTTGAAATCGGGCGCGGCTTGTCCGGTCTTCACGGCGTCTCCGGCGAGAGTTAGCGGGGTGCCTTTGAAGGTGATGGCTCCGGAGCGTGACATGACAAAACCTTTCGGTGGGACAGGCATTCGAGCCTGGCAATTCGGCGTGGTTTATCAGGCCAAAAGCCTGACCTACAGCGCTCAAGTATGCGGTTTTGGAGAGGACATGCAAGGGGCGAGAATGGGCCGCTCGGGTGCTAATGGCCGATGGCGTTCCGGTAGCAATAGTCGAACAGAACTTCCCATTCGACCTGTTGGAGATCCAGGCAAAGGTCGCGAGATTCGGATTTTCCGCGAGCGACCGCTTGGCACTCGTCGACGAATGCGAATGGCTCCCATTCGCGATGGCAAGTTTCTGCGAGCGCTGCGTAAACGGGGTGGTTGCCGACGTGGCGATACCAATATTTTGAATTGGAAAAATCACCTTCGCGGCGATGCATGACCGCGTGCCAGTAGTTGCCTTCGGCGGTGTCGATGCTTTGGCTGATCGCGTGCGATTCGTCCAAAAAATCATGGAGCAGCCACACGGCGGCGATGCAGCAAGCGGCCATGTCGGGATCGGCTGGCTGCCGGCGGCCGCCACTGTGGGAAGAGACGTGTTCGAAAGCGGTTGAGGCGGAAAGTATTTGCAGTGCGGGGCGGAGGTCGGCATCGGGAATGCCGCCATCGAGCGCGCGGCGGCGATTGCCCGCCAGCAGCGGCAGCAGCCCGGGGAAGTATTCCGTCACGGCCGGCAGCTTGACAGGCATGGTATGTTACGCGGCGTGAGCATCCGAGGCCTGGCACGGAGGTATAGCCGATGACGATGGGCAAGCGACGACAGCGGCAGGAGTCGCTGTTTA
>DATBAY010000360.1:0-2132 GCA_036271295.1 Lacipirellulaceae bacterium
CGCGCTTAAATCTTCGATCTGCTTGATGATTTCCATGACCCGTTGCACGTCGCGCTCGCTGCCGCGGAGGACGATGACGTCCAGCCCTTCGACGAACTCAACTTGAACTGGCCCCAGCAACCCACCGGCCGCTTCGGCTAATTTGATGGCATCCTGCGCCGTTTGAGCAGCGCCGGGGGCCACTTGCGATGTCTGAGCTGGCGCTCCTGGCGCGGCCGGAACACCAGCCTTCGGTTGCGGAGTACCCGCTTGGGCAAACGAGTCCACGGACGGAATTAGTTGCGGCTGGGCAACCGTCGTAATCATTGACGGCGAACCTGGCGTCCGCGTCGAACTATCCGATTGCAATACCTGCAGTGCCTGCCGCACACGGTCGTGCGTGTTCGGCTGCGTAGCCACCAATTTTGTTACGCGATCTGGCGTAGTCGGCGGGCTGTCGAGCGCTTCAATGACCGATCGCCAGGCGGCAACCTGCATCGGCGGGCCGTCCAATCGCAGTTGGGCCGAGCGAATATTGACGCTCATCATGACACGAGCGCCCGGCGTCGCTTCGACAGGGAACGTTTGCCACTCACCCGAAGCGTCGACAGTTGCCGGCAAAGCGCGGCCGAGAACGTTTTCGAGCCGCGCATGAACTTCCGCAGCTGGGATTTGTCTGAGCTGGAAGAGAACGGCATTGCCGGGCACATTCAGCCCGACGTTCGGCGATTGCACGGCCGGCGGGAACACGGGAGCTTGAACGGTTGCTGGCGGAGCCTGTGAGAAAGTTTGTGACGGAGTTTGTGGCTGCGGCTGCACAGTTGCAGGCGGCGCCTTCGCCGCGAGTTGCTGCTGGATTTGTGCTTGCACGGCAGCTGGCGCGAAAACTAGTGCTTGACCGGTGCGTTCATCGAGAGCTATACGAATATCCGTACGACCGGCCACTTGCTGTTGCCACGCAGTGAGCACGTCGCGCGTGGTCGCATCAAGCGGATAGCGTTCCACTTTGGAATCGCTGGCAGCAGCCGTCGATGGCGCGCCATTTGAAAGGGCCGGCGCTTGGCCGTACGCACCGATCGGGGTGAACGACCACGCCAATGTAGTCATTGCCAGCAGCAATGGCCGTGTGGCGCGTCTGCATCGCAGTTTGAGCTTCGCGATCATCATGAGGGGTGAAGATCGAGGCATTGCGAGATTTCCAGGCGACACGCACAACATGGCGCAACCGCTACGATCCGCATAACCGGAATAATCGGCAAAGTTTGCCCCGTTACCCAAGAATTCTGCGAAAGACTATCAAAGTAGTATTCCTATCAATGCTGGCAGACCGCGAGCGCGGTCACTACGGCTTTGCCCAAAAAGTAGGTTCCGCTTGCCGAGCGGGATCTGAACCTGCTCGGGAGCATCGAGAATCGCCCAGGTCCCTTCCGGCAGAAGGGATCTACCAAACCTTTGAGGGCACAGCTCGGTCACTACGGAGCGGCGGGCGATGCGCCGCCGGGAGGTGGACCGAGAGTACCGGGCGGCGGCGATAGTTGAACCTCGGCGAACCCGAGCGGATCGGGTTCGGAGGCACTCGGATCCGGGCCGGCCGCGCCGGGCGGCGTGCCGTGCCCCGGCTCTGCGCCCTTTGCATTCGGATCTGCGCCATGGTCTTCGGTCATCGGTGCGCCGGTCGTACCATTTGGTCCCTTCGCCACCAATTCCTTGAGCTTCTTCTGGAGCAAGTCGATTTGCTTCACCCGAGCCTGGCACGTTTTGCTCAGCTTATCGATCGGTACCGTTTTCTCGTCCGATGTACGGTCCGAGCCGGTGCCTTTCATGACGGCGATCGTGACGGTCGAAAGATTCGGCTCGTGCTTCACGTAATGAGCGACCGCTCTGAACTTGCCGCTCAAATCGGACCATTCTTGAACTTTCACTAGCCCGACGTATCGCTCCAGGAGCGTCCGCGTCGAAACGTTCTCCGACTTGTTTAACTCCCAGTAAGCCTTTTCGACGCCAGGCGGCGGCTCTTTCGTGGCCTCATTGGGATTCTGAGGCGGCTGCGCGTGAACTGTACAAGCAATGGCAACCAGAACCATGTACGCCGCGAGAGATATCGAACGTCGCATCATCGCAATTCCTGTAGCACCGTTCTAAGCCATCGAAAC
>DATBAY010000361.1:0-20918 GCA_036271295.1 Lacipirellulaceae bacterium
GTAAAAAAGGCGCGGCCTGGCGCAACAATCCCTGTTGTGCCAGGCCGCATCTGATCAGATTCAATAATTGGCCCCCGGTCAACGACCGGGGGCCAATCGTGTTCTCACTAGGCCACGAGACGCATCGCGTCGGCCGATTCCTTGACGCCTTCGATGAACTCTTCGAAGACACGCAGATCGAGTGCCGAAGCCGTGTCGGACTCGGGATGAAATTGCGTACCGATGGCGAACCAATCCGGATACCGGCTTTCGATCGCTTCGATGATGCCGTCCGGGCAGCGAGCAGTCACTTCGAAGTTGCTCGCAAGCTCGTCAATCGCCATGTGATGCATGCTGTTGACGCGAAGTTCGCCGTCGCCATAGACGCGCTCCATCAGCGAGTTCGGCGTAATTTCCAGCGTATGGCGATGCGCCGGATCGAGCGGGTCATGATGCGGCAGCGCGCCGGGTCGATCTTCTGGAATGTGGAGCAGCAGATTGCCGCCCATCACCACGTTGAGCAGCTGCATGCCAGCGCCGATGCCGAACACCGGCGTGCGGCGTTCCGAGATGATCCGCATCAGGCGGCGGTCGAACACCTCGCGGCGCTGCGCGAGCGGGCGGATCGTCGGGTGAAGCATCCAGCCATCTCGACGCGGGTCGAGATCGGCGCCCCCCACGAGCACCACACCATTTACACGATCGAGCACTTCCTCAACGTCTTCGTCATTCTCCAATGGCGGAATGATCATGGGAATGCCGCCAACCTTGCTGATCGCGTCATAGTAGCCCGACGCGACATAGGTGAAGCTGGGCTTGTCGCCGGCAGAGTTCACAAAATCGGCATTAATTCCAATGATTGGTTTCGTCATACTTTCACTCCCTTGTTAAAGCGTCGTCCTGACGCGTCCCTGTGTGTTCTTTCACGAAGCGGTTGCCAAACTTTGTCACGTCCTCAATCGTTCGAAGCCAACCGTGCAGCAAGCGCCGAGCAGGCGCAGTACGCAATGCAGACTTCTTCGAACCACTGGGGACTAAGGCTGGTCCCTGCGGAGCGCACCGAAGCGAGCCGAATGGCTTCGCCGAAGATCGCCCCCACCGGGTGCTAGCAAAGATTAGCTGAGTGCCCACTTCATGAACCGGCGATCACTGCCGGTAGCCCGTTGAACTGTCACTGCCACCGGGCTTGAAGAACTCCCTTCCTCGTACTGCCGTTGTCATGCGGCTTCGTTTGGGAATGCAAGTGGGCGTTACATTAAGAGTTGGTTAAACACTTTACAAGCGCTCGCCTATTTTGCGGTGAGACACACAAGTGCTAGCACAACATCGTGTAAAATCCTTTAAAAACTGCTCATTTCCCAGCCGCTTTGCTCGCCAAGGAATCAGCGCGCATTAGAAAAGCTGTCGCAGAAGCGGATACCCGATCCCCATAAACAAACCCAAATCCACGAGCGCGTGGCTTGGCCAGGTCTCGAAAATCGAATCATCCCGATGGTACAGCCATGCCCAAAAACCACCACCCAAGGCCACCCCAATAGCGCAGAATGCGGCATAGCAGGGCGCGCTGCGAAAGTAAATTGCGAGTACTACGATGTGGTGCAACGCAAAGCCCACCGCCGACACGATGATTGCCGGCCAGATCGGAATCATCTGCTCCAACTGCCGAAAAACAAACCACCGCCAGTAGTACTCTTCCAAAAGCGAATGAACGAGGGAGTAAAAGCCGGCTAGCAAAAAATACTTCACGGCGCTGTCGATTCCAAACGCCGCTACCTTCTGCTGAATCAGCGTCGTGGCTGATGCGAACACGGGTGAGTCGCGTAAGAACCAGCTAAAAATGGCCACTCCGACGCAGCTAATTCCAGCACCGAACGCGATCCCAATTCCTAGTCCACTTGCCGTCGGTCGCGAAGTCCGCAGCGATTCTCGCAAGACAAGCCCGGTCCAAACAACTGGAAACCCGAACTGAATGACTTTAACGATCAGGTAGATCGTTTGTTGTACTGTCGTCGAGTAGCGGGCGGCGAGAACAAAGTAGCCCCACGTGATGACGGCTGGAAAAACCATCGCAAATACAATCCCTGTCCACCGAAGTGTACGATTCGCGGTGACAGCGGGACGATCCGGCTGCTTCGAAACAGGTCGATTTCCCATAAGCCGCGCTCGATCAACGGAACCTTAGATGAGGAGGCGGTTTACCCTATCACTCAGCTACGCTATCTTCAAGTTTCCCGCCAAGCGAACTGCAAACATCCAGTTTTCTCCGCAAACGCCTCCGAAGAAGTTCACGCGACATGCATTTTCGACGGGTCTGCATCGAGTCCTTCGGCTACACGCTGCCCGAGGAAATCGTATCGACGAGCGAGCTCGAACATCGGCTAGCGCCGCTCTACAAGCGGCTTCGCTTGCCGGAAGGCCGCCTGGAGCTGATGACCGGCATTCGCGAACGGCGGTTCTTTCCGCCGCAAACTCGGCCCAGCACGATCAGCATTCAATCCGCGCGGCGTGCGATCGACGCCGGCGGCATCGACTCGCGATACTTTGGCGCACTCATTCATGGCTCCGTGTGCCGGGATTTCCTCGAGCCTGCGACTGCTTGCCGCGTTCACCACGGCCTCGACCTTCCTAGCGAGGCGATGATCTACGACGTTTCGAATGCCTGCCTCGGCTTGCTTAACGGCATAGTGCAAGTCGCGAGCATGATCGAGCTCGGGCAAATTCGCGCTGGGATCGTCGTCGGCACCGAGTGCGGCCGCGAGTTAGTCGAGAACACGATCGCAGTCCTGAACAACGATCAGTCGCTCTCCCGCGATACGATCAAGAACTACATCGCATCGCTAACGATCGGCGCCGCGAGTGTGGCGATCGTTCTGTGCGACGAAGAACTGAGTCGCGCTGGAAATCGGTTAACGACCGCCGTCGTACACTGCGACACTACGCAACACGAATTGTGCCAAAGTCGCGGTCTGGAAACTCTCATGCAGACCGACAGTGAAGAGCTCATGCGGCGCGGCATCGCAGCAGGAGCGACAACGTTCGCGCATTTTCTTGCCGCCACGGGTTGGGAGCCGAACGACATCAACCGCACATTCTGCCATCAGGTCGGCGTCGCGCATCGCAAGCTCATGTTCGAATCGCTTGGTCTGAATCCGTCGATGGACTTTGCCACGCTCGAAACGCTCGGCAACACGGGCTCTGCGGCGCTGCCAGTTACGATGGCGATCGGCGTCGAGCAAGGGCGCATCAACCAGGGCGACCGGGTCGCGATGCTTGGCATCGGCTCGGGCATCAATTGCCTGATGCTGGGCGTCGAATGGGAGAAGTCGCTCAGCAAGAGCGAAGCTGCGACTCACCCAGCAACAGCCGAAGGGCTCGCGAAAAGCTGACGCATCGCCCGCTTATTTGCCGCCGGACATCGATACGAGAAGAATGATGCCGATGATCACCACGGCCGCCACGCCGATCGAAGCCCACAATACCCACGACGGCCCGCGACTCGGCGGCACATAATTGGGAGGTTGCAACGGATTAAATTGAGCTCGCTGCGCGACCTTGCGTTTGATTTCTTCGAGCTCGGGATCAACCAGCTCCTCTTCGAGGAGGGATTTGTTTGACTTGTTCGATTTGCTAGAGCCGGCCTTGCCCGGACCGACGATGGAACCCGATTTCGATCCCGGTTTTGCAACATCGCTCGACGTGGCAAGGTCGCTGTTCGATGCCCGTTGGTTATCGCTCGCCGCCGGCGACGCTTTCATCGGTCGACGGGACGTTCCTAGCACGTCCTCTTCATCGAGCGGCGCTAGTCCGATTTCTTCTTCAGGTCCGACATTGCCTTTCTCATCGAGCTTTTTCGTGTCGCGATCGGAAACGGAAATCGTACGGCTGCTACCCGATGCTTTGCCGGACGAAGGCGTCGGAGCACCCAATCCGAAACGTGAGAAAACTCCGCTTCCGACACCGCTCCCAGACCTTGGATCGCGTTCTTCAATCGTTCCGCCGCCGAGCGAGCGGCCCCGATCGGCGAGCCATGACTTGAGCTGTGCGGCGACCTCGCCGGCTGACTGGAAGCGTTCGTCCGGCTTTTTCGACATCATAATTTCGCAAATCTCGACCAGCGATGGCGGCGCATCGGGGCGAGTTTTGAAAATCGAGTCGGGTCGCGCCGTTTGGTGCTTCAACAGGCGCTCTGAGATAGAGCCTTCTGGAAACGGCGGGCTGCCAGTAAGCAAAAAATAAAGGGTGCAGCCGAGACTGTAGATATCGGACCGCCCATCGGCTTCGTGACTGTTGAGCGCTTGCTCAGGGGCCAGGTAGTCGGCGGTGCCGAGCACGTTTTCTTCGTTCGCCATCGTGAGCGAAGCTTGGTCGTCTTCGTTCAGTTTTGCGAGACCCAAGTCAAGAAGTTTTACCGTGCCGTGACGATCGACCAGGCAGTTAGCTGGTTTAATGTCGCGGTGGACCAAGCCCATTTCGTGGGCGTGCTGAAGTCCATTCGCAACCTGCGCAATGTAATCAGCGGCCGTATCGAAATTCACAGGGCCTTGTCCGACGACGACTTGATGCAAGTCCTGCCCGTCGACGTACTCCATTACAATGTAATGAGTGTCGAGGTCATTATCGATGTCGTAAGCGCGAACGATGTTCGGATCGTCGAGCCTGGCGACGGCTCGCGCTTCGAGACGAAAACGTTCCAAGTACGAGGAATCGCCTACGCGATTTCTCGGCAGAACTTTAATCGCCACGCGGCGCTTCATCAGCTCGTGCTCAGCGAGATAAACGCTGCTCATGCCGCCTTTGCCGATTTGGCCGAGCAGCTTGTATTTGCCGAGACGGAAGCCCTTGTGCTTGCCGGCAAGCAGCTTGTCGGCCTGCCATCGCGTGATGACACCACCCTCGACCAGCAAATCGGCCAAGCGATGTTGATCTTCAAGAACGGCTTCGCCGTGAGCGGCTTTAGCCTTCTCAAGAAACGCCGTGAGCTTGGCCTCGTCAACGAGGTTGCTTTTGCGTAACAGGTCGAGCAGCTTGTTGGTGCTCACCTTGGTCATTGCGCCCAAAAGACTAACTGAGCAGTGGTCACCCGGCCGTTATCGACCGGCCGAGCGCGGCCATGCCCCGCATCGCTCCCCGATCCGCCGGGATGCGACAAGAGAAGTGGTCGCCTACAATTTCTGTTCCGCCTGGCTCCATCCAAATCCAAACCATCCACGAACGTGGCCCAACGAATCAACTTACGACATCCATAAATGCCTCGCTGGCAGCATGAGCGGGCACCTCAAGCCCTACCTTACACGATAGCACGGCTGGCAGCATTCGACTAGCTTCTTTCAAGGGAAATTGGCGATGAAAGCCCCGGTTTTCAGGACCGATTATTGGTTGGTGAGGGCTGATTTGATCAGCGCCGCATCGAAGTAATTCGTGCTCATTCCGGCATCGACAATTACGCGTTGGGCGTTGATTCCGCTCGACCGCGGGCTCAAAAGAAACGCGGCGACGTTGGCGGCCTCCTCGGTCCGCACCGCTTGTTTACGAAGCGTAGCTTGCTCGGCGTAGAGATAGGAATCGACATAACCGGGAATACCGGCCGACGCGCTGGTTTTCAGCAGGCCCGGCGCCACGGCGTTGAATCGAACTTGCGAAAAGCGGCTGAATGACTTGGCGAGGAAGGCTAGTGACGAATCGAGCGCAGCTTTGATCGGGGCCATGTAACCATAGTTCTCGCTGGCCATCCTGGTGGTCGAAATTGAAATCGTTACGACCGAGGCGTCTCTTGCGAAGACATCCTTTAGCGCGTTGGATACGGCTAGCAGAGAGTAACAGGAAATATCGAAGGCCCGCAAGAAATCCTGCTTCGCGGTTTCGTGAAACGGCTTGGGTTCGCCGGAGTAATCGGCGAAGGCGACGGAGTGGAGAAAGCCGTCGAGGCGGTCGTAGCGTTCAGCTAAACCGCAAGCGAGGCGCTCAATTTGGTCTTCGTGTTCGACATCGCACGGTAGGACGATGGCGTCGCCGACAAGTTTTTGAACTTGTTCGACGCGAGCTGCGTTGCGGACCGCGTAGACGACTTCCGCACCGGCCTCGACCAGGATGCGACTCACATGCCAGGCGACGCTCTTCTTGTTAGCGACACCCATCACGAGAATCCGCTTGCCGGCGAGTTGAAGGAAGTCTGGCATGGGGAGAAGAATAATTAACCGCGGAGACACAGAGGACACGGAGAAAACACAGAGTTCGTCTTCAGAAATCCTTTATCCACAATTGTCCATCTTCGGCAGTTGAAAGAGTTTGAATAAAAAGCGTTCCCTACTTCTCTCTCAGTGCTCTCTGTGTCTTTGTGGTTAATCTTTATTTCGGTGTCGGCGCCATTTTGCAGGCGAAGTCGAACATTACGGCCAACTTTTCGCCGAGCATGACTTTGGCGTCCATGAAGAACGCGCCGGCCATTTTTTCTGTGAGCGTGACGTCGAGAGTCACCGAGTCGCCCGGGCGGACCATGTGTTTGAATTTTACGTTGTTGATGCGCGAGACAACGGGGACGCGGTCGGGATTTTCGGCGACGACTTGGGCGAGCAGCACGGCGCCGGCTTGCATTGCCGACTCGAGCAGCAATACGCCGGGCGTTAGCGGAAAGCCGGGGTAGTGGCCGGCGTACCAGAACTCTTGGCCGGTGAATGTCTTGCGGCAGACGATGTGATTGTCGGTGCGCTCGATGATCTCATCGATGAGCAGGAAGGGCTCACGGTGCGGGATGGCGGCTTTGATGGCTTCTAGAGACATTGTGCGTGCACGACCGGCGGTCGCGGGTTTATGTGGTTAGCGCCGGAGTTTTGTGAGTGCTCATCAGTTGACTATCGACTTCGTTCGCGACGATCACGCCGTAGTTCATTGCGCCGAGCCAACCGCTCATGATAATGCCGACGCTGCCGGCGTGGTACAAGCCTTTTATCTGCTGCGGTAGGGCGCGGCTGACGGCGAGGCCTTCGAACTTAGTGCCGAAGCTCGCGCCGTTGATGTGCTGTGTGTAGTGCTTGAACGTGACGGGTGTTGAGGCTTCTACATGGTCGATGCGGTTGCGGACGTTCGGAACGTATTTGTCGAGTGCGTTAAGCGTGGTCTCGATCAAATCCTGCTTGCTCGCTTCGTACGCTTCCGGACTCATGTTGGCCCAATCATCGTAGTTGGCGTTGGTGCTGGAAACGATGAGGCACCGCGGGCGGCCTTCGGGCCGGGTGCGTGGGTAATAGAACGAATAGGTGCGGCTCGTGACATCGCGGCTCAGAAGCAGCTCGGTGCGGAATAGCGGCGCGGTCGAGCTGAAGAGCAAGTCGCCGGTTGATTCGTCGATATGCTCTTCTGGCTTGAGGGCCATGTAAACTTGGGTGCTGGAGTTGTTGAGACGGACGGCACGGGCTTCGTCGACGAATTTGCGGTCGAAGTGTTCTTCGCCGATGAGGTTGAAGACCGTAGCGTTCAGGTTGGCGTTTGAAAGGACTGCGCCCGCGCGGATCGTGCGGCCGTTGACTTCGACCGAATGGACCTGGCCGCCTGAGCAGTCGATTTTTGTGACATTGGCGTTGATGCAGATTTCGACGCCGCTTTTCACGAGCTCGGCTTCCATGAGACGGATCAGTTTGTCGGTGCCGCCTTCGAATGTGAACACGCCTTTCGACATGAAGTTCGAGAAGACGATACCGTAGCTGATGGCGGGGTCTTCGAGCGTGCTGCCGTTGGCGTAAGTGATCGGCTCCATAAGGAGGCGGATCACATCTTCGCGGCCGGGGAAAAACTTTTCGAACAGTTCGCCCGTGGTCATCGACTGGTCGTCGTAAAAGTTCATGCCGCGGGCGGCGTCGAAAAATGCGGTTGCGGCGGCGGGGTCGACTTTGAAATCGGTTATTAGGAGGCGAATGAAGTCTTCGCGATTGAACGACGTGGTGAGCGAAAACATTGGGTTATCGAACCGGATGTTTTTCAGCTGGACAATCGAGTCGGCGATTTCCTTCGACCAGTAGCGGCGGCAGCTTTTGACCATGCCGTACGGGAAGCCGTGGAGCGAGATATCGAAGATGTGGCCGCCGGGGCGTTTGAACCAGGTGGCCATGCCGCCGAGCTTGTAGTGCTGTTCGAGCAAAAGCACGCTACGACCAGCGCGGGCGAGGACGTTGGCGGCGGTGAGGCCGGCCAAGCCGCTGCCGATGACGACAACGTCGTACTCATCGCGGGCGTTTTTGAGGAAATCGCGGGGCATGGGAAATGGATTTAGGAAGCGGGATGCTAATTCCTTGAAACCTGCATTCTACGGTCGGTGTGCCTAGTTGATAAAGGCTTCGAAGGTTTGGTTCGCTCTATCCGGGTGGCGTTCCGAGTGGCAGTGAATTGACGGTAGCGGAGCATCTGCAATTCGCTGGTAATTGAAAAATATCTCTCGCAGAGGCGCAGAGGAGCGCAGAGCGAAAAAGGCGACTTTTGCAACGCGGAATCTCGCTTCGTGTCTCCCATATTTTATTAGAAGAACAATCAGCGAAAACTTGCGTTTACGGCCTCTGCGCATCTGCGAGATCTTTCGGGGTTCGTGACTAGGACATGATGGAGCGCTCCACTTCGAGTCGCGGCTAAACGTGTGTTGGTTAAAAAAATGATGGCGCCATTGGGCTCGCGGTCGGGCGCGCGCATGCGGCGACGGTCATCCGGCGGCGGAATCGCGGCTGCATGGTGCGGTCGAGGTCGAGTCCAACCGGTCGCGGGGGGCCTGCGTCCCAAGGGGCCGAGGGGTCGCGTCGCAGAGCTGTCGCACGGCAGGAGGAAGGTTTGCGAACCTGTGCAAGCGTGAGACTGGCAAGTTGCGGTCGGCGACGTCGGCGAGAGCTCTTCCCGCAGCAACACGCGCGAACGGTCATTTGAAGGTGTGTGTTTGTAACACAGAGCGCGGCCAAAACCAAGGAAAATCTTCGCGGCGTTACGTGGCCAAAAATTCCGGACGGATTTAAAGTTTCTGTTGGCGTTGCTGGACGTAATTTACGTCGGTGCGGGCGGTTACGCATTGAGAAAGAATTCTTTACGATGGGCGAGTGGCCGGTCGGTCGCCGGTTTTTCCAAGTGTGCGAATAAATAATTGAAATTAAACGTGGAGAGATTGAGGAATGAGTCGCTGTTTGTCGTTCGCAGTACTGGTCATCGGCGTGGTCGCGGTTGGTTGTTCGCAAGCGCAGGCACCGCCTGCGAAGACGGTTGGCGCAGAGAGTGGGCCGAAGCTAGTCGCGGCGAATGACAAGGCAAGCGCGCCCACAAGTGACACAGTGAGCACTGCGAAGCCGAGCGAGAATTCGGCAGGCGGGCAAGTTCACGAACAGTTGCCGACAGAGAAGATCGTGAAAGCGGCTGAACCAGCGCCGACGGAGGAAGTGCTGCTCGGCACGGCGGATTTGACGCATGGAATCCCAGGCAAAGGGCCGGTGAAGAACGACGAGCTCAAGAAGTGGCTGGATGACCCGAAGAATATGAAGCCGCTGAAGCCGACGCTGCCGATGGGACTTGCGATGGGTTCGGGGCAGATAGCGGGCTTGGATAAGAATCCCCTGACCCGGGCGAAGATTGAGCTGGGACGACAGCTGTATTTTGACACGCGGTTGTCGAAGGATAACTCGGTGAGTTGTGCGAGTTGTCATTCGCCGGAGTTTGGCTACGCGAAAAACACGCAGTTCGGCGTGGGCACCAAGGGACAGACGGGCAAGCGGAATTCGCCGGTCGCTTATAACCGCATTCTGAGCAGCGTGCAGTTCTGGGACGGCCGAGCCGCGACACTTGAAGAGCAAGCGAAGGGACCGATCGCGAACCCGATCGAGATGTCGAACACGCACGATGTGTGCGTGTCGTGCTTAGGGAACGTCGAAGGGTACAAGATTGAGTTCGACAAGGTTTTCCCTGGAGAAGGGATCAACATCGACAACATTGCGAAAGCGATTGCGAGCTTCGAGCGGGCGCTGGTCACCGGTCCGTCGCCATGGGATTACTTCTACGCCTACAACACGTTCCAGAAAGCGTACAAGGAGGATTTGGATGATCTCGATGGGCTGAAGAAGGACGATCCTGCCATGTATCAGAAATATATTGAATTAAAGAAGGCGGCGGATGATCATCCGGTGAGCGAGAGCACGCAGCGCGGCGGCGAGCTGTTCTTTGGCAAGGCAGGCTGCACGGCTTGCCACGTGGGGGCGAACTTTACGGATGAGTTGTATCACAATCTCGGCGTCGGCATGGACGCGAAGGAGCCGGACCTGGGTCGGTACGAGATTACGAAGGACGAGAAGGACAAGGGGCGGTTCAAAACGCCGACCATTCGCAATGTGGAGCTGACCGCGCCGTACATGCACGACGGATCGCAGAAGACGCTCGAGGAAGTTGTGGAGTGGTACAACAAGGGCGGGCATCCGAATGCGTGGTTGGATGAGAAGGTGAAGCCGTTGAATTTGAGCGAGCAGGAGAAGAAGGATTTGGTGGCGTTTATGAAGGCGCTGACAGGGCCGTTGCCGGAGGTGGAAAGTGGGCGGTTGCCGGAGTAAACCGCTGCGTTAAACTGTGGGGTGAAAACTCGCCTATTGCCGTTCCAACCAGATCACAATGCCATGAGTCGGAGTGGCGGATTCGGTTGATTGGGTGCCACCGCCAGTTATCGGCTTCAAAACCGGCTGCTCTAAATGGAGCAAGATGATCGGCTCACGCGGGTCGAATTCCATTTGGGCGTCTTTGGACGTGGCGCTACTTTCGATTCGACTAATGTCGCCCAACCAGTCGCCGATAAAAGAGGGTGGGAGTTCTGTTACATTGTTGCCCGGACGAACGCAGAATCTCCAACTTTTTCCCGTATCAAAAAGCGATGCCTCAATGTTCAGCTCGCCGTTTAATTCGCTGCCGGAGTATTCGCCTCGACCCACACCATATTGGGCGTTCTTAACTTCTTCGAGCCAGTCTTTATCCTGCTTGCCCATCCGTGACGGAAGTGTTCCTTCAACTTCGCGTATGCAGTAATCGTGTCCCGAAGGCAAATAGATTCGCCAGCGCCACAGGTTAGGATCCGGCTGGCGGACTTGGATAGCATACACGCGCGAGACATCATTAATGGTGAGCGAGCCGAGCTGTTCGCGCATCGCACGGAGCTCGCGACGTAGAGGCCCGATTTGCCACCGTTGGAGCACCACTACAAGTGCCAAGCCAATGATCAAAAATGCAATCAGTATCGTCGCCAACGAGAACCGCGCGCGTGATAGCATTGGCGATTCCGGTGATGCATTGCTCATGGCGACGCCTGCAAACAGTGGCGGTTGGCCATCGAGATGCCGCTCATGATGCTGCCGATGATGCCGACGAAGCCTTGGTCGGTGCCGCAGATGAAAAGGTTTTCGAGGTGGGTGCGGCCATCGAGTTGTTTTTCAGGAGCGCCGTAGACGGCGCCGTTATCGTGGCCTGAGTAGCGGACGATCGTGGTGGGTGTGAACATGTCGGTATCGGTCACGTGGCCGCGGTAATCTGGCACGAAACGGACTGCGGATTCGCCGATGCGGTCGTACCAGCGTAGTTTTTCGAGGCGATAGGCCGGCTCATCGAGTGCGCGCCAGGCATCGAAATTGGCGAGTGCAGTGATGCGGATCGTGCAATCATCGAGCGGTGAGTCGTAGGCGAAATTGTTCGGTGAGCAGATGACGCCGCTGCGAAGGTCGCACAATGCCTCCGGTTTTTGCCACACGAACTTATCGTGATCGTTGAAGAACGTGATCGTGAGGTCGTGGCCGAGATCGCGGGGCTGAGCGTCGAGCGAGGCGATGGTTTCGCAAAATGTTAGTTGGCCGGGGGCGCGTGAATTCAGAACGGGGTGGCCGTCGTCGCAGAGGCGCATCGTTTCACACCAGCCAGCGGACGAGATCACATTTCGCGCTTCGAGAAATTCGTCGTTATCTAGAATGACGCCGGTAGTTTTGCCGTTCTCGGTCACGATTCTTTTGACGCCGCTGCGGAGTTTCAGCTCGCCGCCGAGGGCGCGGAACTTGCGAACGAGGTGCTTGAGGATGAGCCGCACGCCGGCGGCGGGACGGCCGAGTCCTTCCAAAAAGATGCTGCGGAACATGATCGAGAACTGGCCCCAGTCCATGTCGTGTTCGCGGGCGGAGCCATAGTACATGAGCGGGCAGAAGATCATTTCGACGAGCAGCGGATCGCGGATGATCGTGCCCACCACTTCGCGGGCGGAGATGCCAGCGTGCGTTTCTGAGAGGTCGTCATAATCGACGATTTCGCGGGCGAGGCGGTCGAAGTTATCAGCCTCTTTGGGGAATGCCCAGGCGACTTCGTCGCGAAGCGTGCGGTCGTTGTTGTCGAACTTGAGGCTGATGTTGGGAAACGCGATTTGCGAGCCGAGTTGGGGCGCGATCGCGAAGTCATCCCATTTCATCCGTAGTTGGCGGAGCAGCCTGGCGAAGGGGCCGGACTTCGCGCCCTTTGGTGTGAAGTTGGTGACGGCGTGCAGGCCGACGTCGTAGTCGCGGCCGCGCAAGCGGTAGAAGGAGTTGAGGCCGCCGATCGTGTAGTGGCGCTCGAGGATGCAGACGCGCTGCTCAAAATACGCGAGGCGGATCCCGGCGGCCAGGCCGCTCATGCCGGCGCCGATGATGATGGTGTCGTACATGGAAAAATGATCGGCCAATGCAAAATGCAAAATGAACGATGCAAAATGAACGGTAACCGAAGTCAATTACGGTTTTTCATTTTGCATTTCGGATTTTGCATTTTTCATTTTTCCTAAGTGCCTTAAACGCTTTCGCGTTGAATATTCTTCATCAGCGGTTCGAGGTACGCGACCGTGGTGTTCATGCTGGCGAGGTTGATGTAATCGTCCTCGGGAATTTGCACGCGGTAGCGCTTGCGGAGCTCCATCACGATATCGAGGAAGTCCATGCTGTCGAGCTCGAGCTGCTCGCGGAAGTTGAGGCTGTCGTCGAGGTTGGACAAGTCCTCATCGGGGGCAATATCGCTGAGGATGTCGAGGACTTCTTCTCTGATTTCGGCGGCGTTCATTCCGGGGAGGACTCCTAAGACTTAGACAGCATCAACAGGAGGTACAGGATTACAAAAGCCGGAGATCAATAAATCGCCTAGCGACATTTTTCCTGTCGATTCTGTAAATTCTGTCTAAAAAATGTTTGTAATTCGCAGCTAAACTTTGCCAATGATTACGACCGAGTTGATTCCCAACATACCAAATGAATTGTTGAGGATATAGCGGATGCTTTGTCGTACCCGGGGTTCGTTGAGGGCGAGGCCCGGGAGGGCACATTCGGGGTCGAGGCGGTCGACGTTGATCGTGGGGTGGCAGACGTTATCAGCGAACGCGGGCAGGTTGCCGGCGAGTTCCAGAGCGCCGGCGGCGCCCATGGCGTGGCCGATGAAGCTCTTGGTATTGTTGACCGCGGGCTGCGATCCGTTGTGGAAAACTTTTCGCAGAGCGATGCACTCTTGAACGTCGCCGCTATCGGTGGCGGTCGCATGGGTGCTGACGAGGTCAATATCTGAGGCGTTCAATTGGGCCTTATTGAGTGCCATCTCCATGCAGCGGGCTTGCTGAGATGGGTTGGGGAGCACGAAGTCGCTGGCGTCGCTGTTCATGGCGTAGCCGACGAGCTCGCCGTAGATTTTCGCGCCGCGCTTTTTGGCGTCGTTGTAGCGTTCGAGCACGTAGAGGCAGCCGCCTTCGGAGACGACGATGCCGTTGCGATCCATGTCGAACGGTCGCGAAGCTTTGGTGGGGTCATCGTGCTTGGCGAGCGCGCCTTGGCTGGCGAAGCCGGCGAAGATGCCGAACGTGCGGATGCTTTCCGAAACGCCGCCGGCGAGGGCAACGTCGCATTCGCCGAGGCGAAGCATTTGCGCGCCTTGGATCATTCCCGCGTTGCCGGCGGCACAGGCGGCACCGAGCGTGTAGTGGGGGCCGGTGACGCCCATGTTGAGCGTGATTTCGCCGGCGGGGTTGTTGGCGACCGTGCGCGGGTTGTGGTGGTGCGACCACACGCTGGTGTCGTAGTCGTAACCTTTGATCTCGTAGATTTCGTTTTCAGTTTCGACGTTGCCGTGTTCGGTGACGCCGATGTAGACGCCCACGCGTTCGCGGTCGATGTTTGCCCAGTCGAGGCCAGAGTCGGCGACGGCTTCTTGAGCACAGTAGATGCTGATGCTGCCGGCACGGGTGCCGCGGCGGACTTCCTTCTTCTTTTGGTATTTCAGCTCGTCGAAATTGCAGATGCCAGCGAGCGTTTCGCCGACGTAGCGGATGTCATATTTTTGCACGCCACTGCGGCCGGTGAGGAGCGCTTCGCGGAACTCGGGCAGCGAGTTGCCGTTCGGCGCGGTCAGCCCGATGCCGGTGATCACAATCCGTTGATGGTCGTCGAGGGCAGCGGGCATGGACTTCGTAGGTCAGGCTTTGGGCCTGACGGACGCGAGATTCAGGCTCAAAGCCTGGCCTACAGGGAAACCTTGAACGTATCGGTATTCGCCGTGTTTGACAAGGTATTGGGCGCATTGCGGACATCGGCGAACGGCCGCTATTCATCGGAGATTCCGAGATGTTTTTGATAGGCATCGCGCTGTTTGTCGCGGCCGAGGCGGTCGGTGATCTTCTCCCATTCGTCGGTGGCCGTCTGAAGGGCGGCGGCGGGGGAAGACTTACCGTCGAGGGCGGATTTGACTGCGGTGTCGAGCGCAGCGAGGTAAGCGTCGATTCCTGGGATGCGCGGGACGACTAGAGCTCGCTCGCCGCTAAGTGCGGCGTCAACTTGCGTGCTGCGTTTCGATCTTTCGCCGGCACTAAGCGTCGGTTCGTACCACGAAGACGAAGATGCGACCGAGCGGCGTGGGGGAAGCCAATCGCCGCTCACGCGGGCAAATTGGGAACCGGTTTCGGCGAGCGCCAGCCATTCCGCTAATTTGAAGGCGCTGGCAGCGTTTCGGGATGATGCAGTCACGGCGAGGAGCCGATCGTTGTAGCCGAGAACGGGAACCTGCGGTTCGCTAGTGAGCGAATCCTTACTTGGACTCTCTTTAGAAGAGAGGGGCAGTTGCGTGAGCGCATCGACGAATGCGGGCTCGGTGATGCGTGGTTTCATGGTGTCGACGTCGAAGAGCACGCCGAGGCGTTCGTTCGAGATTGCGTGCGGTGCGGCGGCCGCGAGTAGAGCGATTGCGGGTGAGCTCTTCATTGACGGCATGATTGCCGTTGGATCGACCCCCAGTGGAAGGGCGTATGTTTCGCGTCCCCATTTGATGAGATCGTTCCGCACCAGGGGGAAGATGTCGGCGGATTTGAATTCGTCGTCGACCAGAACGCTCGCGCGGACGGGCCGCAATAGTTTCCTGCTGCAGAGGTCGCCCAAATAGCGCGACGGGAAAACGATTAGATCGGCGTCGATTGACTTCGCTTGAGCGAGGTCGTCCCACTTGGTTGGCACCGCGTTGAGCTCGCCGCCGGAGCGTTCAGCCCATTCGCCGCGGAGGCGGTTGATTGCTTCGACCAGCGGCCGATCATTCACGACCAGCACGCGCAGTGTTACACTTGCCCGCGTGGCGGGTCGGGCATCCGTCGAAGTGGATTGCGGCTTTTGCTCTGCGTGCGGGCAACCGGCGAAAACAATTATCGTTAAAAGCAAAAGCGACGTTAATGAGCACTGGCAAAGCCAGTGGCACCCGAACAATAACGTCGAAGTGGTACAGGCAGACTCAGGCATTCGGAGCATTTAGATCAATGAGCGTTTATCTGGGCATCGACATCGGCACGAGCGGGACAAAGACGTTGGCGATGAATGCGAAGGGCAAAATCCTCGCCCACGCGAGCGCCGAGTACCCTTGCTACCATCCCAAACCGATGTGGAGTGAGCAAGACCCGGAGGATTGGTGGCAGGCGGTGGTGAAAACGGTGCGGGCGGTAGTAAAGCAGGCCAAGCTCAAACCGGCGGACGTACGGGCGATTGGGCTTTCGGGGCAGATGCACGGGTCGGTTTTCTTGGACAAAAACAACAAGGTGGTGCGGCGAGCGCTGCTGTGGAATGACCAGCGGACGGCGGCGGAGTGTGAGGAAATCGAGAAGCGCGCCGGCGGGCGGAAAAAACTCATCGAAATGGTGGCGAACCCTGCGCTCACGGGGTTCACCGCGCCAAAGATCTTGTGGCTGCGTAATAAGGAGCCGAAGAATTTCGAGAAGACAGTGAAGGTGTTGCTGCCGAAAGACGAAATTCGGCGACGACTCACCGGCGAGTTCGCGACTGAGGTGAGCGATGCGAGCGGGATGCTGCTGCTCGATGTGGTGCATCGTCGGTGGTCGAAGGAGTTGCTCGGGAAGCTCGATCTGGATGAGAGTTTGTTTGCTAAATGTTATGAGTCGTCGGATATCACGGGCAAATTGACGGCCGAAACGGCAAAGCTGCTGGGCCTGTCGACGGATTGCTTCGTAGTTGGTGGTGCGGGCGATTGCGCGGCGGGGGCGGTTGGCAATGGGATCGTTAAGAGCGGCGTGCTGTCGACGTCGATCGGCACGTCGGGTGTCGTGTTTGTGCATAGCGATACGCCGCAGGTCGACCCGGCAGGGCGGCTACATACGTTCTGTCATGCGGTGAAGGGTAAATGGCACATGATGGGTGTGACATTGGCGGCCGGCGGGTCGCTGCAATGGTTCCGCAATGCGATTTGCCAAACGCTCATGGCTGAAGCGAAGAAGAAAAAGATTGATGCGTACGACGTGTTGACCGAGGAAGCGGCTGTGACGCCACCCGGGGCGGAGGGACTGTTGTTTCTGCCCTACCTCGCCGGTGAGCGGACGCCGCACGCCGACCCGAACGCGCGCGGGGCGTTTGTTGGCCTGACTATGGCGCACGCGCGCGGCCACATGGTGCGGTCGATCATGGAAGGGGTAACGTATTCGCTGCGCGATTGTTTGGAGATCGTCGAAGAGCGCGGCGTGAGTGTGAAGCAGGTGCGGGCATCGGGCGGCGGCGCGAAAAGCCCGTTCTGGCGGCAGATGCAAGCCGATGTGTTCGGAAAGACGGTGGTCACGATGGCGGCCGACGAAGGGCCGGGTTACGGCGTGGCGCTGCTCGCGGCGGTTGGAGCTGGCGAGTTTAAAGATGTGCCGGAGGCGTGCGAAGCAACCGTGAAGACGACCGGGCAAACGAAACCTGCGGCCGCGGCTCGCAAAGCTTACGACAGGGGCTTTCCTGTGTACCAGGAGTTGTATCGGTCGCTGCGGGAGGAGTTTAAGAAGATCGCTGCGTTGAGTTAATTGAGCAAATCATTTGAAACCGAAAACGCATTGAGGAATTGGCAATGATTCTTGGACTTCGAACCGCGATTTATCATGTGTCGGATTTAGCCAAGGCCAAAGCGTGGTATAGCGAGGTGCTGGAGGAGCAGCCGTACTTCGATCAGCCGTTTTACGTCGGCTACTCGGTGGGCGGATTTGAATTGGGGCTTGTTCCGGATGGAAAATCCGGCGCGGGCGGCACCGTGGCGTATTGGGGCGTAGCCGATGCGGCTAAAGCGTTAGCGCGGCTGGAGGCGCTGGGTGCGCCGGTCGTTGAAAAGCTGCAGGATGTGGGCGAAGGAATTCGCGTGGCAACGGTTGCCGATCCGTTTGGCAATTTGCTGGGGATTATTGAAAATCCCAATTTTTCTACGGCGAACGTGCGGTAAGACGGCGGCTCGGCGGGAGCCTGGGCCTCCCTGTCGCTCAGGCCTATTTCTTATCTGTCTTCGTCGCATCGACAACGCAACGGAAACCTAACGCGCCGCTGCGGTCTTTGGACGGCGCCATTAGCAGGTACTTGCCGTGCTTATCGAGCGTGGGAGTCGTAGGGAAGTACCACTTCGACGTGTTCGGCCGATAGTGGCCGCCGCCGCGGACGATTGCCGCGCGGGTATGTTCGTCTTGAAACTCGTCGGTCCATTGCCAGATGTTGCCGGTCATGTCCATGACGCCGAATGGGCTTGCGCCGGCGGGGTGGGCGTCGACGTTGTCGGCGGGCGGCATCGTGCGTGATTTTTCGACGAACGTGGGAACTGCATCTGTCACGTACCCGTTGCCCCAGGGGTAGGCGCGGTCGTCCATGCCTTGGGCCGCGTATTGCCATTCCCATTCGTGCGGCAGGCGCTTGCCGGCCCACTTGGCGTAAGCGCGAGCGTCTTCGAGCGAAACCCACGTGACGGGCTTTTTCGCCCAGCCTTCGGGATACTTTCCGTCCTTCCAATCGTGCAGGAAGTTGTGGTTGTCCTGCGGATGGTACTTCGTGGCGTCGAGGAACTTTTTGAACTCTTCGTTGGTGGCTGGGTACTTGTCGATATAGAACGCGGCAACGTCCATTTGGTAATCGTGATGGCGGCGCGGAATGTCTTCCCACGGATACTGCACGTCGACGCCGGGTTCGTCCTTGCCTTCGATCTCGATGCCGGACACTTTAAACTGGTACTTGGTTGCGGCGGGGACGAGGACCATGCCCTCGGGCGTTTCGTTGGCGGGCTTCGTCTTTTCGATCTCGACGATCTTCTGCGGAAGTGCCTTCCACTCGCTGGAGAAATCGGCGAGGGGCTTCTTGGTGAGATCCTGCATTGTCGCGAGGAGCTTCGTTAGTTTCTCGTCTGGTTCACCTTCGTTGAGTTGCAGAATCGCGCCGTAGCCGTGGGCTTCGACTTCGAAGTCGAGGTACTGCCTTCCATCTTTTCCAATAGCCGGGGGGAGTTCGACGCCGTGCCAGAGGTCGAAGTACTTCCCGCCAGCGGGCACCGCGAGTTGATTACCGAATTTTGGCTTGTCGGTGCGATTGACTACTAGCCAAAGCGTGCGGTCCTTGCCGGAGAAGCGGCTCGCGTAGACGCCCTCCTGCAACGTCGCGACGTGCGGCTCCCAATCGGCGCTGGTGAGCAGGTCAGCCATGCCACGTTCGATCGTTGCCATGCGGCGGAGCGCTTCCGCATCGCGCGGCGTGAAGCCGTTCCAGATGCCCCACACGTTTTCCCAACTCTCGTAGCCGACGCCGTTGAAGTAGGCGGACTGCAAACCATCGGTGCGGTTGCGAGCCCAGCGCTCGCTCATGTTGACCATGTGCCGCGGTTCGAGCCATTTGTATTTACTCACCACGGGCACCGTTTCGTACTTCCAGTAGCCCCAACTCATGGTGTTCCACTGGACCATATCTAGGTCTTTGAGTGTCCACTCAGGCTCAAGGGCGATGGGGTGCTTGGCTTTGTCGGCCGCTTTGACAAACTCGCGCCCGAGGCCAGGCATGGTATCGCCATTGATACCATCCGCCCCAAAATTGGCCATAAGTTCGGCGGCTGCTTCGGCGAGTGGTTTGCCTTCATCGTGCGTGCCGGTGTCCCACGGCATGACGGGGAACAAGACTTTTACGCCATGTTTGTGGAAATCTTCGATCATTGCGTGCACGCCAGCAATGCCGCCGGGCAGGTCGCGCATCATGTCGTGCTGGTTGCGGTCGTCGATGCCGATGTTCGGGTAAACAGGCCACAGCAGGACAGCATCGATTCCGCCGTAGCGTTTGTTGAGGTCGTCGAGGTAGCGGTCAACCGTGTACTTGCCGGTCGTGACGTCGAAGAAAAAGCGATCCTCGACCATGCACTGCGGTTGAACGACGGCACTTTGCGTCCAACGCAATTCGGGCCGGTCGTATTGGCTGCCGTCGTAGTTGAGGCGTTTGCGAGCAGCCTTCCGCCACGCCTGCATTTCCTTGGTCCACGCATCGCCACTAGCGGCGTCCTTTGGCCCACTGATAATTTCGCCGCCAACATGGAGCGAGGTTTCTGCCCGCGAATAATTTGCGATGCTAAGAAACAGACAAACGACCCAAGCAAACCCAAAAACCTTCATCGACGATCCCACGAGCAATAGGGGGTGAAGCCGCCAGCCGACACGAATAAGCAGCGCGTTCGAATCGATCATAATCGAGCGGCAAGGTGCCGCAAACGATTATTACCGTTACGTCGCTGCGTGGAAACAATTCCGCTGGAAGCGGAAAATCGATAGTCGGCTGCGGAATTAGAGTCGACCGATGCCTGAATCACAGGCGACAGCTGCCGGATGAAGCGGCAGGCTCGGGCCGACTAATGCGTGCCTTCAGTCGTGGGGGAATCTACGCCGGTAAGCGGCGTATTCAAATTTAGAAAGCCCAAAACCGGCGTCGAGTTGGCGTCGGATCCCCGCGACTTTTTTCCAGCAGGTTCGAAATGCGATGCTAAGTCTGCGTGGAGCTGCATGCAGCGAACATAACTTTCGAGGGCCTTTTTGTCGGTGCGAAGCAGATTTTCAAGTTCGCTCATTTCCGCATCGGTGATCTGCTCGTCGAGGAGAGACCATGTTAGTTCGTGCGCTCGATCAAGCTTGCTATCCCCCACGAGTGGCAAATCGTCCTCTGAATCATTCGTAAAGTTGCCCATTGCACTGCCCTTCTCTGCCTGAAACTCCACGGCTTCCGATATCCCCCGCCACTAAGAGCAAAGCGGGTGCCAATCGGTTCGCTAGTGTTCTACGAACCGTATCGTCGATTGGCTCGCGAGTGGTAGAAGAATTCTCGCGAAGGAGCAAGAGAAAATGGCGAAGCGATCGTGAGATAGCCATGAAAACCGTGGTATTTCCGCACCGCCGCGAGCAGATTTCCGCGTCCGTTCGGGATTCAGCGTTTCGCGACCGGCTTCCACGTACGCCGCTCCGGTCCGATATATCGGGCTCTGGGGCGGATCAGGCGGTTGTTGTCGAGCTGCTCGATGATGTGGGCGGCCCAACCGGCGGTGCGACTGAGCACGAACAGCGGAGTGTAGAGTTCGACGGGCAGGTTCATGTAATGATAGAGCCGGCCGGATGGCCAATCGAGGTTCGGCGGGAGCTTCTTTTCTTCCCA
>DATBAY010000362.1:0-2583 GCA_036271295.1 Lacipirellulaceae bacterium
GGCTGCTCTCTGTTTGGAAAGTCTCATAATGGACTCCCTGTCGAGTGCGTCATCCGCTGATGCCGCCGGATGGTCGTCAAAGCACATCCCAGCAGTGGCCATCTTGAGGCGGGCGGAATCGCGCCAGCCCCCAGTAGCAAGCGACACGCGATGCGAGCCGGCTTGGGCGAGCCGGGACAACAACCTGTCAGCCCCTGCAACCGGTGCAAATGGAGACTGTAATGAAGTGGCAGCGAGCAATTGGATGAAATGCTGGCGGAATCGCGAAGTTTCCTGCGCCGTCGGTGATCGGCCAATGCGTGACGTGAAAACATCGTGAAAGATACCGGAATCTGTCGTGCGTGGATAATGTGACCAATTGGTGTCGATGTCGGCGAAACCAAACACGTCCTTGAATGAGCGAACGAAGCACTCCTCGTCGACCTTCATGGTCTCGGTAAGCGTGCCGTCGATGTCGAACATGACAAGGTGCATGGGGAAGCGGCCTAACGAGCCACAAGATCAGCGACCGCGCGAGCAAGAAATTGCGTTCGCATACTCTCAAAGCCAGGCATAAGGACGGCTCGCGGTTCGTTGCATCGCATGGTTAGATATCATTTGATCACGGACTGCCGAGGAAGAACAAGCCGCACGAACTGCAACATCGCAGCCATGAGATGGACGAAGATCCCGGCGAAGAACGGCCAAAACCGGTTCAGCACTGCGATGTTGTAAAATTGCAGCAAAAGCGTGGCGATCCCGATCGCAAACAATGGATAAAAGAAAATTTTGGGCATGCCTTTGAATTCGTCTGGACTAAAGCGACGCGGCGTTCTGAAACATGCGATCGCAAACGGCACCTGGAAAACTGCGGCAAACGCACTGCACCATTGCCAGATAGAATCCGGCGCTGGCTTTATCGTGAGCAGCAACATTCCAAACAACGAATAAGCGAGCGGAAAAATGGAATTGCTCAGCAGCAACCGGAGGCGAAACCGGTCCACGCGCGACCAGTGGTGCACCGATTCTGGTAGAAAAATCACCACAATGCCCGCGAACCCAGCGAGCGTCACCGCCACTTGAGCGGCGATACCGAGAGCCTCATTCGGTTCCATTGCCTCTGAAATTAAAGACGGAACCTGTGCCGCGATCAATAGAAGCTTTGCCGTGGCCGGCGGCGTCATGGGATCTAACGTTTGACATGAGGGGCGACCGCGAGTGGGCGAAGCGCGCTTGTGGACGTCCCCTCGATAAAGGGTTAGGCCTCGGGTTCGTGGCAAACCGCTTCGATGTTGTGTCCGTCCGGACCAATGACGAAAGCTGCATAGTAGTGCGCGTGGTAATCCGGGCACAGACTAGGCGCACCATTGTCTTTGCCACCCGCCTCCATAGCCGTGCGATAGAAAGCGTCGACTTGCTGGCGATTCTCGGCCGTGAACGCCAAGTGAACGCGCGCCGGCTTTTCCTCGGTTTGGTACAGGCACAATGAAGCCTTACCCTTTAGGCTAAGCTCGACACCGTACGTCGGCGGCCCCTCTTGGACAACAGCTACGCCGAGCGGTTCGAGTGCCTTGAGGAAGAACGCTTTGCTCGCTCCATAGTCGCTGACTCCGAATTTAACGTGATCAAACATGAGTTCTCCTAAAGTGTATGGGCCTGCGCGAGACGGAGCTGAGCCCCGCTGGCGGCGGCGAGTGTCGCAAAGATCGAGAACTGTTTCATGAAATCACATCTGCACATCAGAACGGTCAGCCGGTTGGCTGCAGCGATTAGTTAGATGGTTCGTGTGATGAGCTCATTTATTTGTCACCACCATCGTAGCCATTTCGAGTCCCGTAGCGACATCAAAAGATTGTCCCCGGAATGTGCAACCGCGAACGCGCAGACGAAGCCACTAACGGGACCCACCAGCCAAGCCAATTCCGCCTGATAAAAGTAACGAAGCCACAACAATCCGCTAAAGAAGAGGCCGAAGAGTGCGCCACAAACGAATCGAACCCGGAACTCAAGTCTGTCGCGGGGTGGATTGGGAAGTCCAGGCGGTGGATCAGGAGCGGCGAACGGATCTACCATTTAACGAGACACAAGATCAGCGACCGCGCGAGTTACGAGTGAATTCATGAAGCGATGAGCGCTAGGCATAAGGACGGCCCGCGGTTCGCTGCATCGCCAGGTTAGCCTTTCTTGCATCGCGACTATCGAATCTTCCTCCAATGATCGACGAATTCACCGCCGATCTTTGCCGTAAAACCCTCTGCCCCGAAACTAACCTCCACCCCTTCGCCAGGCGGTGAAAAACTGAATCGGCCATCCTTGGAGGTAACGGGCGCACAGTGATCGGTCACCGCCGGCGCCTCGTTCGTCACCCCTGGCTTATCGAGATTATTCCTTATCGTGTTGGCGATCCATTCGCAGTACTTATCTGCGCTGAACGTGTAGCGGCCGACCGACGACTCAGACGCGACAGTTCCATCGGCATTTTTGACGAACAAATTCAGACTGAATCGTCCGTCGGCCATCGTATACAGCGCTACGATTGAAGGAGGCCGAAGAACCGTGCCGTTAGCCATGACGCGCTCCCTGAGTTCGTAAGTCCCGTCAATG
>DATBAY010000363.1:0-3667 GCA_036271295.1 Lacipirellulaceae bacterium
TCTCGGCATCTGGAAGTTTTGCTGCCTCCAATTTCTCGCGTTCGTCCAACCGCACGCGCAACGCTTGCGGCGAGTACGGATTCATGGCGCGCAGCGAATCCGCGAGCTTGGCCTGCAATTCATCGTTTACTAATGTGGGCCACGCGCCAAGAATGCCGTAGAAAGATACGCAGCGGCCAAAATAAGTCAGGTCTGCCCCCCAAACTGCTCGACTGGCCAGAGCGCTCCCCTTCAATTGGCTCATGGGGATATCCCACCCGCGACCAAGCATTCCCTTCATTTGAGAGGTGGGATCTCGCACTTCGATGCGCCCCAAGATCTCTGCCATCGCTTCCTTGTTGCTCGAATGCTCGTAATAGCTGCGGATGTATGGCGCGTAACGATGGCCATCGACCAACTGCATCAGCTGATCGACGAGCGAATTTTGCGAATGTTCGGTGGCGTCCTGTTCCGCATGAATCGAATCGGCAGCCAGGACAAATTGCTCTTCGGCGATGAGCGTACCGAGAATAGTCCAGGTGAACTCGCGGTCGGTCTCCGCATCGCCGGAGATTATGAGTTCGCGCGAAATGAGCATTGGTCGTTGGAGCGCCGCGGTTGGGGATTGCGCGGCGAGCCCATTGGCATCGGCCGCCACTTTGACGTCGTCTGGTAAGTCGTCCAAGCCCGTGATGCGAGGCGGCAGGCATTGAGCGAATGCGGCGTTGCCCCAGGCCGCGCCGGCGCGGGAGATCTTCAAGGCGGGCCAATTCGCGAGGACTGAGAAGATGCCGTAGTCTTCCGGGCAGGTGTGGGCCGCGATCTTTCCTTTTTCCCAGATCCAGCGGCCGTGGTTGTAGTTGCGATAGAGATTCCATTGCTGGGCCGCAACTATCTCTTTTAGTTCGGTATGAGCGCTCGCGATCTTTTCCAATTCCTGGTGGTCGAACTTTACGTAGGGCGCAAGGACCTTGGTCCACACAGGGAGTTCGGCGGCAGTCTTAGGGTCGTCGTTAGAATCCACTGCCGTGGAAGGCTGTTCGGCGGTGAGTGACTGGACGTCATCGAGCGCCGGCACCGACATACCGAGGATCGCCCGCGCATAGGCCCTGTGCCACCGCGCCAGCGGCTGGTTGTTGCTGAGCCGCATCATGCGCTCGGCGTATAAGAGTGACCGGGCGGCGAAGGCGTCGTTTTGGGACGACCAAAAATGGTCCGTAAGCATTGAGAGGTTTGCGTAGCCTCGCACCAAGACACCGAGCCACTCGACCGAAGGCCCCTTTTCTGCGATCGCTTGATGGGCGGCTCGCACGGCCGCGAATTGCGAAACAAAATTCATCTCGCCCAGTCGTTTTTCGATATCCGCAGTTGGCTGGTTTTCCGGGTTCAACTTTTTGGCGTCGCCAGTGGCGCCGGCGGAGCGCATGCTCTCGGCGATCTTTGGGCTCTCATCCGCGAGCTGGCTGGCGAGCTGCGCGTAGATGGTCGGCCGATCGAACTTGAACGTAGCTTCGTGCTTCCACACGGGGGTTTCGAACGTGGTTCCCGCGCCGAACAGCTGAGCGCTCCACGTGCCGGTGCTGCGTACGTCGATCGCAACTTCCAAGGGCGAGGCGACGTGGTCTTTTGTTGCGTCGCCGCTCGTCGAGTCGTGATTTGCGTCGGGAAAGGCTTCCGCGAGGGTTTCGTCTCGCGTTTGTAGGCCGAGATCTTCTCGTGCGACGATCAGCACGGCCTGACGAACGAGTTCACGCAGTAGCGGATTCTCGATCTGATCCGGCTGTCGCTTGGGCTCGGGATACCAGTGGGTCGAGAGACTGACAACCTTCCCCAGTACGACCTTCGGGTGAGCCGATTCTGCAGCCGATCTGTCCTGAGCAATTGCTGAGCTTGAAGATACGGCTATTGAAAAAACTGCGCAGGCACCGACCACTGCGGTTGCAAGAAACGTGCGACACCGCAAGTAACGAATGGTTGCGACCATGGAGTCCCCGCTTAATGAAAAGAGACAGTGCAAGATCGTTTTTATTGAACGCCGGCGTTACTTTTCTACTTTAGTATCCGCGGCTTTGTCTTCGCTATTCTCTTTCGCTACTTTCGCTTCCTGGTCGGCGTACTCCTGCGGCAGGTTGCCGCGGTCGGGGCCGTAGCGTTTCACGAGCTGGGCGCCTGCCAGGGTTGCTGCCTCGGCGTTGAAGGGATCGAGGAAGGCGGCCCGCCGCCAACAGAGCGCGGCGTTCTCTTTATCTCCCTGCTCGTCGAGCGCGGCGCCGAAATAGTATTGAAAATAATTTTTCGACGAACCGTCCCAATAGTTGATGCTCGTTGCGATCGTGCTCAAGTCTTCGGCTTTGAACTTGGTTCCTTCGAAGGCGTTGCACAATTGGGTCAGCACGGCGGAGGACCTGGCGTCGGTGTCCTTGAGCTTGGTAACCACCTGTCGCATTTCGGCGATCGATTGCGCGCGACGATCTTTGTCTTTCAGCTCGTCGGCCGCGACGACTGTCATTCCGAGCCGCCAGATGGCAGCCCAGGGGTCTTCATCGGGAACTTTGGACATATCCAAGCGGCGGAGCGCGTTTTTGGGGTCGCCTTCCAGCAGATAAAATGCGCCCGCCCGTTGCGATGGGTACCACGATGGATCGGCATCTTCGCGCTTGATGTTCTGTTCGGCCATCGCACGAGCGGCGTCTTTGTCGCCCGTGCCCAGGCGTCGGCAGAGGAAATACCAAGTCGTTCCCGCAGACGATGGATAGCTGCGCGCGCACTCGGCGGCGAAGTACTCCGCTTTCTTCGTATCGCGTTTACCCTCGTAGACGCGGCTCGCGGATAACAATCCGCTGCCAGAGTATGCCTGCGCGGCTTCAAGTGCGAGTGGCTCGGCGCTTTTCCAATTGCGCTCCAGGATGTCCCAATCGGCGAGCTCTTCGGAAATACTGTAGTGGTCGAGGCCCAGGTCTTCTAACTTGCCGTAGTCTTTCATTGTCTGGCGGGCGAGTTTTTTATTGCCTTCCCAAGCCTGGTAGTACGCCAATTTCTTCACGGTACCGAAGCGCGGGGAGATTTTGACGGAGCGTTCATAAGCGCGTTTCGCGCTGAGGGGGTCGCTGTTGTATTCGTACGCCCAAGCCAGGGAGCTCCAGCCCTCCGGGTCGTCTTTGAGCTGCTTTTCGAACTCGGCTAATTTCGCCAGGTCCGTTTGTTTGGCATAGTCGAGTTTCAAGCGCACGGTCTGCGGTGCGTTCGGATTTAGAGCGGCGAGGATGTCGGCCAGCTTTTGCAGCTTGCTGTATTCGAGCCATTCGCGGGCCTTAAATTGCAGGTCGTAGAGTGCGCTGCAGAGGGCGAAGTAAGTGAAGTCGGCCGAGTACACGGCGCGCGTTGCCAGCTGTTCGCCGTTCATCGCCCCGGCAAACGGGAATCTCCAACCGCGAAAGAAGAGCGGAGCCATCTTGCTGTTCAGATCATGAAAGTGGATAACGGCGAACTGCTTGGGGAAATCGCCTTGCGCGCGTGACTGGTCGCTAAAACTACTGATATAGGCTGCGCAAGGGTGGTCGCCGATCAACTGCAGTAGCTGATTAACGATCTGATCTTGGGAGTGCTCCGTGGCGTCTTGCTCGGCGGTGATGATGTCGGCCGCGATCACGAATTGCTCTTGGGCGATGAGCTCCCCGAGGATGGCCCA
>DATBAY010000364.1:0-10518 GCA_036271295.1 Lacipirellulaceae bacterium
ATTCACGCACACCGGTATGCTTGCCAGCTCGAGCATCAACGACTGTTGGTCGTGGAGTGGCGGCGTGGTGGGCGGATGGAACGATTTTGACACGCAGGAAGGCGCCCAGTTCCTGGGCGGCCTGACCTACACCGAAAAGGATTGCACCAGCCTGGCGTTTTCGGTCGTCACGGGCAACGAGAGCGACATCAACGTTCCTGGCGTCTCGCCCGAATCGAACCGCACGATGTACAGCGTCGTTTGGTCGAACACCTTGAGCAGCCGCTTGACCTACGTGCTGCAGCACGACTTGGGCGTACAACAAGATACACTAGGCTTCAATGCGCTCGGAGATAAAACCTCCGAATGGTACGGCATCAATCAGTACGTGTTCTATAAACTCAACTGCTGCTGGACGGCCGGTTGGCGATTTGAATGGTTCGACGACCCCACGGGCTACGTCGTCACGGGTTTGCGGCCGGGCAACACCGACGCCCGGTTCCGCTTCCCCGGCAACTTTTACGAAACGTCGTTCGGCCTGAACTACAAGCCCAACGGGAATTTCACGCTGCGACCGGAACTGCGCTACGATTGGTACCGTGGTCAGGACGGCTTCAGCTCTCCAAACGTGCAGGTTGCTGGGGCTCAACCGTTCAACGACAACCAGGATAAGGACCAATTCCTGTTCGGGTTGGACGCGATCTACCAATTCTAATCGTAAGTCATTGGTTCGTAGCGACTCTCTTGGTTTTCAAGAGGTAAGTGTGGCCCTTTGGGTCTCCGTGGTTAAAACTCTACAGCCCGGCCAAAAATAGAGTATTGTACATGCGTACATATTTGCTAAAATCATTCGTGCGATCCACACTTCGCACGCTCTTTGACATCTTGATACAACCCTCCTTGTTTGGACCACGGTTAGAGCGCAGATACGGAAGCAAATGCGTGCGATTGTGCGCGGCTCAAGCCACGCGAAGTCGCGGACACCATGGTCGATTGAGATAGCTTGCCGCGCAATATACCTGCGTTTTGCACCGAAAATGTGGGGCCCCCAAACGACGTGCAAAATGTAACCTATTTCGCACCCGTGTGTTGCAACTGACGCTGCGACCAGCAACCAAAGCAAAACCTCACCAACCTCGGCGATCAGTAGGTTTTGCTCACGCACATGCGTTTGGGCCGTGCGAAATTTGCCCCGTGCGGCCGCCCCGTCTCACTTCACAATCGCATCATAGATCACCGGCTTAAGCATCTCCTCCGTTTCCGGTGAGTACGGCCAGCGCTGTTCCATCGTTACCACAGCCAACTTATCGCGAGGCGACACCCAATAGTGCGTGCTGGCCGCGCCCCCCCAGCCGAACTCGTCCTTGTGGTTGTGCGGAGCCTTTTCACCAGGTTCGACCGTCACCGAAAAACCCAACCCGAAGCCGACGCCAGTCCGCTTCTCGCCGAAATCGATCCAGTCAACACCCTTCGGCAACTGGTTCGTATGCATCTGCTCCGCCAACTCGCGGGAAAGAATTCGCTTGCCGTTCCATTCGCCGCCATTCGCAACCATCAGCAACAAGCGCATGTAGTCGCTGGCCGTCCCCACCATTCCGCCACCGCCAGAGAACAGACCCGGCTTGTGCAGGTAACCGCTTTTCGCAGGATCGTCGCGAACGATCAGCCGACCCTTGCCATCCGAAAAGTAATTCGCAGCAAACCGCGACTGCTTCTCCGCGGGCACAAAGAATCCCGTATCGTTCATCTCGAGCGGATCGAGGACCCGCTCCTTGATAAACTTATCCAGCGGCTTCCCCGAGACTTTTTGCACGATGTAACCAAGCACGTCGATCGACGCCCCATACTTCCACTTCGTGCCCGGATCGAATTCGAACGGAATTTGCCCGAGCTTCGCGGACATCACCGAAAGATCGGATTGCAAATCCATGGCGTTGGTAAGTTCGATCAGCGAATCCGTCTTGCTGCCTCCGAAGCCACCGTACGTTATCCCCGAAGTATGCCGAAACAGGTCTCTCACCGTAATCGGCGACTTGGCCGGCCGCACGTTGTCGCCGTCAAAAACTTTCGTATCCGCAAACTCAGGCAGATACTTAGACACGGGCGCATCAAGATCGAGCTTCCCTTCTTCGACTAGCGTCAATGCCGCCGCGGAAGTGATGGCCTTCGACATCGAGTAGATGCGAAAGATCGTGTCGTGCTCAACTGGCAGTTTGCCATCGAGATTCCGCAGCCCGTACGTTTCGTCGAACACCACCTTGCCGTTTCGGGCGATCAGCACGATCCCGCCGGCGATCTTCTTGTCCTTGACGAAGCCATTCATGATCTCACCCACCTTGGCGAGCTTCTCGACCGACATCCCCTCGGCCTCCGGCGTCGACGTCGGCAAGTCCGCCGCGCTCGCCGGCACTCGCACCAACATCCCTAGAATGAGTAAGTTCAACGACGACAGACACATCAACCGATTCATAGCCATGCTCCGCAGTGTCAATAAAATAGCAGTCGCCATTCTAACGATTTGCCGCACGTCCGACAGCAATTCGCACCGTATCGTGCGGGTTGCAGCCGGCTATAATTCACGCCGGGCCTTTTCGCCGAAACTCTTCGAACGATCATCATCCCGTGCAGGACGATTACGATGAACCGCAAACTTTTCGTACCCACTGTCATTATGTTTTCGTTTCTCACCGCCGGTTGCGGCAGCAGTTCCCAGCGCGCGGCAGAAGATCACGCAGCGAAGATCGACGCCGGAACGTCACAAAGCTCAACCGCCGACATCTCACTCCCAGGCATGAAGCCGGGATCGATGCCAGCCGGCTGCTACTTGCGTGCAGTCATCGACGGCAAGAAATGGGAAGCCACCGAAATGACGCCCGACCGCTCCCACCCCAGCCTCATCCCGGTAAACGGCCAAAACGGTGGTAGTTCGATCACCTTCGTAATCGGCGGCAAACGCGACAACATCGGCAAGCCGAGTAACCTCAGCGAAATGAACACGATCACCTACTTCGGCGGCGAGGGCTTCTTCGTCGGCGCGAAGTCGGGTCAGTACAACGTCACAAAAATGGATGATCAATTCATCGAAGGCACTTTCAACTTCACCGCCGAAAAAGACGGAAAGAAAGTAACTTGCACGAACGGCGAGTTCCGTATCCCCAGCCCACTGCCGTCGTCGAACTAAATCGCCGGTCGTCGGTCCCGTCAATGTGTCCGGCTTCCTCATCCCACCAAACTCCCCTCCCAGGCTCGTTGTAATGCCCCGCGCCATCGCCGCTTCGCTCGCCATTTGCGCCTTCGCACTGCTCGCATCCCCGCTCCGCGCCGCCGTAACTTCTACCGAAGGTGGCGGCCAGCCGATCGCTAACATGCAAGCCTCGACCGTGCTGAACTACATCATTCGAACGTCGGGCGACTCCACGCAGCTCGGCGAAGTTGTCCCCTTCGCGGGCAACATCATCCCAGGCGGCTGGGCCTTGGCTGATGGTTCAATCCTTTCCAACTCGGCCAACATGGACCTGTTCCACGCCGTCGGCAACGCCTACGGTGGCGACGGAACCCACTTCGCCCTGCCCGACCTGCGTGGCCGCACGATTGTCGGCACCGGCACCGGCAGCGGTCTCACGCCGCGCGCCATCGGCCAGAAATTTGGCACCGAAAGCGAAACGCTCACAATTGCGAACATGCCGCTCGACACGATGGAAATCATCCGCAACGGCGTCGACTACGGCAAAACGAGCGCAGTCGGCTCGGCCAGCCCCGTGCCGTATAACAACCTGCAGCCGTCGCTGGTTCTGAACAGCGTCATCCAAACAACCGGCTCGATTGTCCTGAGCTCGACCACAGTATCTGGACCATTTCTTGGTGAAGTCCGCACGTTTGCAGGCAGCATGGCGCCCGCCGGCTATTTCCCAACCGATGGCCGTTCAATTTCGAGCTCTTCCAATCAAAACTTAGGCTCGCAGCTCGCCTTGATATACGGCGGAACGGGGCAAAGTTTCAATCTTCCCGACCTGCGAGGTCGAGTTCCTATCGGTGCCGCCCAATCACCCGGCGACACGACAGGCGCGGAAGCAATAACACTTCAGTCCTGGCCCGCCCACGCTCATACCGACTCCTTTGACGACATTATCGTGAGCAATAAATTGGGACCGATCGATTTGACCAACCAGAATCCCAGCCTGGATTTTAATTACATCATCAACGTCAACGGCCAATTCCCCAGCTCTGGCGTCGATACAGGTACGGGCTTCTTCCTCGGCGAACTCGTGGTCGATGCAAGTATTAGAACGCCGTCCGGATGGCTACCAGCGCAGGGCCAGATACTCTCGATCGCCAATTACCCCGCACTCTTCTCGCTCATTGGTACGACCTACGGCGGCGATGGAACCACGACATTTGCCCTGCCCAACGTAATGGACAGTGCGATCGTTGGCGCCGGCGCGGGTCCCGGCCTGACACCACGCGCTCTCGGCGCGACTTTCGGCGACAACTACACGAATCTCACGATCGATCAAGTCCCCGCCCACAGCCACACGCTTGCCAGCCTCCCGGGCGACTACAACAACAATGGCGTCGTCGACGCGGCCGACTACGTTCTGTGGCGCGAGCACCTCGGCGAATCGATCACCCTGCCCAACGACGATTCATCCGGCGTCGCCATGAACGACTACAACATTTGGCGCAGTGAATTCGGCACCACGCTCGCCACGGGAGCGGGAGCTACCAACGTGCCCGAACCGAGTATGGCCGCCTTTGTCTCACTGCTTCTCGGAATCGTGTGCGTCAGCACCCGCTTCTGGCATCTTGCGAGCCGCGAGCTATAATCGCGCTACGGCTAGAAGCGAGCCGCCAGGTCCGCGGGAAGGGTTCAACCCGACTTCACGTTCTCAAGTTTCAGCGATGCCTCACACGTTCTTCGTGTCGCCTGTTTGCGGATCCGGGCGCAACCATGGAGAACTGTCGTGGAAAAGCAACTTCCGGCCCGTCCGAATCTCGACCATCTTCGACGCCAGGCTAAATCGCTCCTCGCGGAACTGCACGCCGGCGACACCCAAGCGGTCGCCACGATCCGAGAGAACTTACCAGCCGCGCACGGCATGGCCGCCGCTCAAATTCGCGCGGCCAACTTCCGTCTCGCCGACGCCCAATCCGCTATCGCTCGCCAAAGCGGCCACGCCAGTTGGCCGCAACTCGCACGGCACATCGAACAACTCCGCGCGCTCGAAGGTACATGGGAATTCGCGCAACTCGAAGTCGATGGCCACACTTACCCGCCGACAGCCGTCTCGACTTCCCGCATACTCATCGATGGCGACCGCTTTCGCACCGAGTCGCCCGAAGCATCCTACGAAGGAAACTTCAACATCAACGTCGAAGCCCAGCCGCATGAAATCGATATCGAATTCATCGCCGGCCCCGAAGCCGGCAATTGGAACTTTGGCATCTTCCGATTCGAGGACGACCAGCTAGAAATCTGCCTCGATTTGAAAGGCAAGCCGCGCCCAACTGAGTTCCGCGCCGTCGCAGGCAGCGGCCACGCTTACGAGATCCTCAAGCGGACTTCAAACTCGCGCCCCAACAACGTCGCCGGCGGAACCGCAACCGCGCCTGCGAAACAAACTGCCTCCCAAGATGCGAGCGCCTTTGAATTCGTCCCCAGCCCCACCCTGACAAAACTCCAAGGCGAATGGACGCCCACAAAAATCATCCGCGATGGTCAAGCACTCCCAAAGATGATGCTCCGCACGGGCCGACGCGCCGCAACCAAGAATGAAGTGAAAATCTCCTTCGGCGGCCAAACCATGATCCACGCCCTCGTCCGACTCGACGAGACTAAAAATCCGGTCCACGTCGATTACTACAATCTCGACGGTGCCGCAAAAGACAGCCTACAGTTCGGCCTCTTCCAGTGGGCCCGCAATGAAGCTTGCTTCTGCATGGCGGCCCCCGGCGACGCCCGCCCGACCGACTTCACTTGCCCCGTCGGCAGTGGCCGCGCGCTGAGCCAGTGGCAAAAAAGCACGTAACCGGGCGCTGCCGGAGGCGAGTGCCTTGGGACTCCGGCCCTTTGCAGTGCTTCCAACCGCAAGGGTATGGCAAATAGGACACTGCTAACGAGTTAGCAGTGGCATCCGCACGTCCGTTCACCCCGGCCCATCCGGCCGCCGATCCTCCGCCGCCAGCGGCAAGCGCACCGTAAACTCGCTCCCCTTGCCGAGCCCGTCGCTGCGAACTTGCACCGATCCGCCGTGCAGCGTCGTCAGGTCCTTCACAACCGAGAGGCCGATCCCCAAGCCTTTGTTCGTCCGCCGGTCGGTCGCCGCTTGTGTAAACAAATCGAAAATATTCGGTAGCGCTTCCGGCGCGATCCCCGCGCCGTTATCTTCGATTCGCAGGAGCGCCTCATTTGCTTCGAGTGCCGCCTTTACCCAAATCGTCCCGCCATCGCGCGAAAACTTGACCGCGTTTTGCAGTAAGTTCACAATCACCTGCCGCATTCGGACTTCATCCGCCTCGACCACCAGCGGCGATTCCGCCATTAGCAAGTGCAACGTCAGCCCGCGCTCTGCGATCTTTGGCCGGCAAACGTCGACAGCGGATTCCACGATCTTTCGCACATCGATTCGCACCTTCTGCAGCTCTACTTTGCCGGCGCTCACTCGCGTAACATCTAGCAAATCGTCGATCATCCGCCCCATGGCAGCGAGCTCGTGGGTCAAAGTATCGCGCACGATGGAAAGCGCCTCGGGATCATCCGGGGCCACTTCGAGCAAATGCTTCGCGTTCGTCAAACTCGCCAGCGGGTTCCGCAGTTCGTGCGACAGTGTGCTGATGAACTCATCCTTCCGCCGATCGCGCTCCAGCATGTCGAGATGCTGCTTTTCCAGCATTTCTATCTTGCCGCGCTGGTCGGTGCGATCCCGAATGACCTTGCCAAAACCGATCAGTGTACCCGCCTCATTGTGAATTGGGCTGAGCACGCCCGCTGCCCAGAATTTCGCGCCGTCTTTACGCAGCATCCAGCGGTCGTCTTCCGCTTCCATACCGGTCTTGGCCACGCTCTGTTCGTAAACATCCATTCCCGCAGCCAGGTTCTCGGGCGTGAACAGCATCGAAACGTTTTTGCCCAGCACCTCGTCTGCCGTGTAGCCGAACGTCGTCTCCGCCCCACGAAACCAACCGACAATCTTCCCGGTCGTGTCCACCAGAATCAGCGCATGCTCTTTGCTGCTATCAAACAGCTGCCGCAGCCGCTCATCGTTGATACCAATACCCTGTGGCATGTTGCGGCGTCGTGGTATTTAAAGAGTTAGTTGAGCGCCAAACGCCAATACTTGGCGCACCTTACTGCGCATCGTGCGCGCGGCACCAAGTAACCATGTCGTCGATCGACATCTTCGATTTGTCGACTTTCTCGCCGCTCTTCGCGGGCGCCGCAGCCGCTTTCGGCACCGGCTTGCTCGCTTTGGCGGGTTCCTCGGCAGGCGCGTTTGGCGCTGCCGCAGGTGCGGCGCCCGTCGCGCCGCCCGCGCGGGCCGCAGCGAGCATGTCTGCCACACTCATCTTCGAGCGATCGACCTTGCCCGCGGCCGGCTTCGCCGCCGGTGCTCCCTCGGCTTTGGGTTTGGCTGGCGCCGCAGCGCCCGGTTTCGCTGCACCGCCACCACGTGCCGCAGCCAACATATCTGCCACGGAAGGCCGGCCGCCCTTAGCTGCCGGCGCCGCCGGTTTTGCTGTTGGCTTTTCCTTGACCGTGGGCGCAGCTTTCGGAGCCGCCTTTTTCGCTTCGGCCTTGGCGGGCTTCGGCGGCGGTTCGTCCATGAACTTCAAGAATTCGGGATCGATGTCGTACCAACCGATGTTCACATGGTAGTCGTCAAATTCCACCAGCGCGCGGCCGCTCATGTTCACGGTCTTTACGCGCCCGACGACGTCGCGAAACCGGGCGAGCTCCGGCCGGGTGGCATCTACGAGGACCCATTTGTCCGTGTAGTCGCGCTTCATCTGCTCGATCTGCTCAAAAGACATCGCCGGGCCGTCTCCGCATTTACTGGTCGTGGGCAATCTGTCGTGTGTGCCATCGCGTTGTGCGTCGATCTCCGGACCTCGCACGCCGCGAATCAGCATTTTCGCCCAAATTCCACGTTCCGACAAGGACACTCCCGCCAGTTGCGACCCGCCGTGGCCCAATCCATAATCACGTATCCGGCCGTTTTCGGTGGGCCGGCCCGAAATCGCCACGATCAAACAATTTGTTTCGCGCTGAGGTACTTTGACGATGCTCAAGAAGCTGTTTTCAACAACGTTCATTCTGCTGGGTATCGCCCTGTCTGCCGTGCCCTGCCTCGCTCAGCGGGAATACCTGAGCGGCATGAAGTGGGAAGAGCCGCCCGTCGTGACGCCCGGCAAAACGTGCGGCGCACCTCCTTCGGATGCAATCATCCTGTTTGATGGCAAGGATCTTTCCGCCTGGGAGAACGGTGACAAGTGGATTGTGAAAGACGGCGTCGCCACGGTGAAGGACACCGACATCACCACCAAGCAAAGCTTCGGCGATTGCCAGCTGCACGTGGAATGGTCGGCCCCCGTCCCCGCCACCGGCACTGGCCAAGGTCGCGGCAATAGCGGCGTGTTCCTAATGGATCGGTACGAACTGCAGGTGCTCGATTCGTACGAAAACAAAACCTATTTCGATGGACAAGCCAGCGCCATCTACAAACAAATGCCGCCGATGGTAAACGCCACGGTTCCACCCGGCGAATGGAACACGTACGACATCGTTTGGAACGGCCCGAAGTTCAAAGACGATGGCGCACTCGAAACGCCGGCTTACATCACGGTGCTTCACAACGGTGTTCTCACTCTCAATCACTTCGCGCTCGAAGGAGTCACGCCCTTCACCGAAGTGCCGCACTACGAGAAGCACGGCAAAGCGCCGATCCATTTGCAGAACCACGGTAACCCCGTGCGGTACCGCAACATTTGGGTGCGCGAGCTAAAGCCGATCGTCGGCGTGCGCGAACGCGAGCCGTTTATGCACGATCACGCGACGGGTAAAGACATCCCGGTCAAGGATTTGCCGAAGGAAGAAAAGAAGGGCTAACGTTCTTCTGTATAGGTTGGACCGGCGTTATTCGTCATCGTCGCCCTCCATGGGTTGACCAGCACGCCAACGCAGCACGGAATCCAGAAAGCCCTGGATATCGCCATCCATCACATTGTGGAAGTTGCCCTGCTGGTACTTTGTGCGGGCGTCTTTCACACGTTGATCGGGGTGTAAAAAGTAATTGCGAATCTGCGAGCCGAAACCAACTTTTGCTTGCTGTTGATACTTCGCCGCTTCGGCAATTTCGCGTTTTTCTTCTTCCGCCCGCGCGATTCGAGCCCGTAGCATTTTCCACGCCGTGGCGCGGTTCTTGTGCTGCGACCGCTCGCTTTGGCACTGCACGACAATATTCGTGGGCAGATGCGTCAGTCGAATCGCACTCGATGTCTTGTTAACGTGCTGCCCGCCGGCGCCGCTCGCACGGAAAACATCTTCGCGCACATCTTCGGGGTCGATTTCAACTTCCACCGAATCGGGCAACTCGGGTGAGACGTCGATTGCCGCAAAGCTCGTTTGGCGTTTACCTTCGGCATTGAATGGGCTGATGCGCACCAGGCGGTGCATACCGGTTTCACCTTTGAGATAGCCATACGCCATTGGTCCGCGGATCGTGAACGCGGCGTGGCTGATGCCGGCCTGCTCGCTATCTTGCCGTTCGAGCAACTCGATCGAGTAGCCGTTTTTTTGCGCCCATAGCGTGTACATGCGGAGCAGCATCTCGGCCCAATCGTTCGCATCGGTGCCGCCGTCGCGAGCGTTAATCGAAATGATCGCGCCGGATGCATCGTGCCGGCCGTTGAGTAGAGCTTTGAGCTTGAGCTCCTCGATGACTTGCTCGAGCCGTGCGACTTCGCCTGGCACTTCGGCGGCGAAGGACTCGTCCTCAGCGGCCATTTCGATCATGGCAGCCAGATCGTCGCTCGACTTGATCGCATTATCGAGCGGCGTGACGACGGAAGTCAGCGACTTCCGTTCTTCGACGACGGCCTGAGCCTTTTCCTGGTTGCCCCAGAAATCGGCCGCTGTCATTTGGGCGTCGATCTCCTGAATGCGGGCGCGCTTTGTGTCCCAGTCAAAGAGAGTCCCGCAGTTGCAGGACCCCCTCGCGAATGGCCTTCGCACGATCGACGTATTCTTTTTCCATCTGCGAATTATAGGGGGCAGTTGTCGCCGCGACGAGGGCATCCTTGTGGCTTGCCGAACGGCCGCCTAGACTCGATTAATGTCTCGCGTTGTGCTGGCAATGAGTGGCGGAGTCGATTCCAGCGTCGCGGCCCATTTGCTTGTCGAGCAAGGCCATGACGTGATCGGCGTCTTCATGCGCCATGGCGAGCAATCGCCCGTTAGCGTCGGCGGCGACGACCAACAATGCAATCGGCTAGACCACAAGCAGGGCTGCTGCACCGCGAGCGACGCGGAGGATGCCCGACGAG
>DATBAY010000365.1:0-1869 GCA_036271295.1 Lacipirellulaceae bacterium
TCGCTCGGCTGGGGTGCCGCTCGAGTTTAACTCGCGCAGCAAGCAGTATTCGATTCCTAGCGGATCATTCGGGCCTCCCAGCGATTTAACGGCTGAGGAGGCCCTTTCGCTTTGGGCACTGGCGAATTCCGTCGGAAATCATCCGCAGCTTCCATTTCATGAAGCCGCCCGCTCGGGTTTGAACAAGCTGCTGAAGCAGCTGCCGGCCGACGTGCGGCGGAGATTTCGCAAGCTGGCCGAGGCGATCAACTTTCGGCCGTTGCGGATTTCAGATCTGGCCGCGAAATCGGCGGTTTACCATACGCTTCTCGATGCGATCGCGAATCGGCAAGCGGTCGAGGTGGTTTACGCAAGTCTCACCGAGTTCGAGAATATCAAGACGACGCTCAATCCGTACACGCTGCTGTTTTCCGAGCACAGCTGGTATGTGGTCGGGCACTCTTCGTTGCACGGCGAAGTGCGAAATTTCAATTTGGTGCGAGTTGAATCTGTTACGGTGCTAAAAAAGCGATTTTCTGTGCCGCGTGGTTTTAATCTAGAAAACCGAATCGGAAATTCGTGGAGTCTGATCCCAGGCAATGGCAAAGACGACCATGTCGTAGTAAAGTTTGGTTCTCTCGTGGCTCAAAATGTGGCGCAGGTGAAATGGCACAAGTCGCAACGCACGGACTTCAACTCCGATGGAACGATGATTTTCCGGGCGACCGTTTCGGGCCTCGACGAGATTGAATGGTGGATATTGGGGTACGGCGATCAGGCAGAAGTAAAGGCGCCGTTAAAACTTCGGCGGCGCATCGCACGACGAGCTCGGAATATGGCCTTCGCCTATCAAGATGCAATCGACACGCTGGGGGTCAGCCGCCAAGCTCCCAAGACGAACGGACGGCTCTCGCTGCGCTGACGCGACTGAACAAACGGCACATGTTTTTTTCGTTCGACGGTATCGATGGAGTTGGCAAAAGCACCCAGGTGGCGCTGCTGGCCGACGCGCTCAACGATCGAAAATTCGAGGTAATTGTCTGTCGCGACCCGGGTAGCACGCCCTTGGGGGAACGGGTCCGCGAAATCCTACTCAGTAAGGAAGAAGGCACACCGATTGGGCGCTGCAGTGAAATGTTGCTGTACATGGCGGCGCGGGCAGCGTTGGTCGAGCAAGTGATTCAGCCGGCGCTGGCGGCGGGCAAGGTCGTCATCGCCGACCGATATTTGCTGGCCAATGTCGTCTACCAGGGCCATGCGGGCGGACTCGATCCGCAGGAGATCTGGGACGTGGGAAGGGTGGCAACGCGCGGCTTGATGCCAGAATGCATCTTTCTTTTAGATATGGCGCCGGGTTCGGCTGGCAATCGCATCGACCGGCCGCTTGATCGAATGGAAAGCCAGGGAGACGACTTTCGCGAGCGATTGCGAATCGGCTTTCTGCAGGAAGCGACGGGGCGGGAGCGAATTCACATCATTGCCGCAGACCGGCCGATTGACGAAGTTCAAGCCGACATTTGGCGAATTGCGGCCGAAACACTCCGAATTTGACGCAACGTGTGGGGTTTCTAAGGATGATTGAAAGCGTTTGCAGATGTTCGCTCTCTAGTCGTGGCCACGGCGCGTTTACAGCATTTGCGATTCATTTCGCGCTGCACCAACGCGATCGATCGAAAAAGATTGACTGAATTTTTCGAGAAGATTAGAATTCGTGGCCAGCCGCCTCGATGTAGGCGGGGTTCGGCCCAAGTGGGCAGGTCGCGAGCTATTCGGTGGGTGGACGCCTGTCGTGGACCGTGGTTACGGCGCGGCCGATCTTTGCAGGGACAGTTTGGAGGACAGGCACCGAACGATATTGGCCAGCTGCTTCTTTTGAACCCCACGGTGTGA
>DATBAY010000366.1:0-4995 GCA_036271295.1 Lacipirellulaceae bacterium
CCGTGGATTCGTCCCCCAGAATCCAAATCACCGTGTCGTAGTCATTCAGGTTTACCGCACCGCTAATCACCGCCTCGTTGCTCGTACTGCTCACGTGCACGCCCGGGTCGGCCGCTTGAATTGCCGTTTCGTATTGAATGACGTAGTCCCGGCTGTTGTTGTACGCCGGCCACACGCGATTCGTGAATCCATCCGGATCCGGCGTGGCGTAACCAGCCTGCGTGTACGGATAGTCAAAGTCTTGAGTGCGATCCAAGCGATCAAACCCGTTCACGATCAAAACTTGCTTCGTTCCGCCCGTCGCCATCGCCGTCAAAACTTCCGATGCGACCGACTCCCCACCCGCATTCACGGCCACGATTTTGAGGTAATAAGCCTGGTCCGTCGCCAACCCGGTAATGGCAAGCGTCGTGGTTCCCCCGCCGGCAACGACGCGACCGCCATCAAACCCGTACCCATCGACCGATGCGTAAACCCGATACCCCGTGGCCGCATCGCCAGCCGCAATCGAAGAAGCGCCGGCCAGCCAGTTCAATGTCACCGACCCGCTCGCATTGCTAACGGCGCTAACATTAATCGGAGCACTCGGCGCGCTCGTGTTACTCACTACCGGCGAACCATAAGTAGCAAAATACTGAACCGTTCCCTGATAAACGCTGCGGGCAATTTGATCGCGGACTTTCGGATCGCGGAGCAGGGCGTTGTCCTGCAAGTTGTCGTGATAGGCGACTTCGACGATCGTCGCGTCCATTTCCCCATTCGCCCCCAGATCGATTTCGCCAAAATTAATGTGCGAGTCGGTGTTGGTCGCGGGCGTCGACCAGGTGTACTCGAAAGAGCCGTTGAGGCTCGCCATGTCGCCATTCACTTGCGTCGCCATCAGCTGAGCCAGCGCCACCTGATTCGGCGTCCGCGACGCCACACTATTGTCGTACAGCCCCAATGCGCCCCGGCTCGGACTGGTCGACGCCCCCGTGCCGCCGTTCGAATGGAAGCTGATATACAACGCCCCGCCAAAGCTGCCGTGGTACATGTACTCCGCAAAATCGGAAGGCGCCGAGACATTCGTATCGCCGCCAATTACAGCAGAAATGGTCGTGCCCTGACCAATCGAACGCGCAATCCAGTCATATGAATCTTCGTCTTCGCGCGGCGAACCCGAAACGCCAGGTGCCCCCGATTCGACAAAATCTCCCATGCCATTCCCAAACCGAATCGCATCCGCGATGACCACTTTGCCCGTCGTCGGCGTCTGATTGGTGATAACCACCGAGCCTTCGCCGGTCGTCGATTTGCCGGTATCGAAATGGTACGTCCCCAAATAAACCCAGCCGTCGCCGACGATGCTGTGGTCAACCGTGATTTGCGTCGAACCGCCGGTATGGTTAATCGTGTAAGTCTGCTGCGTGCGGTCCGTCCCCCAGTGCACCCACGTGTAAACCGGATAATTTCCAGCCGCCGGAATATTCGGCGTGTAAGTAGCCGTCGCTGTTGGCGCGCCAGTTACCGTATTGGCGAACTCGTACGGAACGGCGTCGGTCGTCGCGCCATAGTCCTCGTCGTAAAATCTCGTGTTCGTGCTGTTCGACCAAGCACCGCTGAAAGTCACATCCGGCGAATCGTTATCGAGCACCACTTCATTCGTCTGATGCCCCACTGGCCGCATCGGCACGACCGTCCCGCCCGCCCGCAAAATGTAATCGGCATACAGGCTCATCTGGTCCTGATTGCCGAAATCCTCCACGAGCTCACCATCCGAAGTATCGCCCGCCGATTGCCAATAATCGGGACGCTCCGTGGCGAACGCACTGCCGGTCCACCCAATCCCATGCCCGCCCGAAGTGAACACGACTTTACCGCTCAGAGCGCCGCTATATGTTTGCGGCGTCGTAACCAGCCCGACCGCCGTCAATGCCAACCGCGGCTCCAGCGATTCAAAACAAAACGGGCGGCGACCATTTGATGATCGACTTGGGCCGTGCGTACCACCGCGAAAAGCCGCACCGCCAGACAAGGCGAGCATCGCCCGAAAAACCCAGTTGCTCATCTCGTGTTCCAATCGCAGGAGAGCCCCGAAACCCCCACCTCGATTGTAACCGACGCCACCGCGTCTGCGGCCTTTTTCTCTACCAACCTTGCAGCGGACCCACTCTCAATAAAACGTTAGCACGATCATTTCTTCTTCTCAAAGAAATCCAGTACGCGCTTCATTACCGCCGTTCGATCGGACGCCGGCACGATGGTTTCATACGGAAACCCGAGCAGGACGACGTTTCCGCGACCGCCCGTTCCCGCCACCTGAAGTCCCGCCGCACCTGCATCGTTGGCGTAATCAAGCGCGACTTTCGCGCCCTCCTCAGCTTTCATGACGTCCGGGTAAGAAGCGTCGTACAACTGCGTGCCGTCGTCGAGCTTGAGCTTCGACAAATCCGCAAAGATGCCGTCGGCAACACCGGTGACTTCGTGCGTTCCCGCATCATCCGCCGCGAAGCTGGCCTTTAGCGCTTTAAGATAAAACTCGCGACCATGATCTTCATGATCGAGGTCCCAGCCGATTTCAGTTCCCGAAATCAGCAAATTGCCGCCACCGGCGATGAACGCCTCGATCTTTTTCTGTTCGGTTTCATCGAGTGTGCGATTCTTGGCCGACTCCTGCCCGAGAGTCCAAATCACGATTTTGTATTTGGCCAGGTCCACCGCGCCGCTGATCACAGACTCGTTACTCGTGCTTTCGAGTGGAGTGCCCGGCGCTGCGGCCTCGACCGCCGTGGCCACTTGAATCACGTAGTCGCGTGAATTACTCTGCCGCGGCCGCACCCGATCAACGATGCTCCCTTTTTTGTCGACCGTTTGTTTCGGATCCAGCGTGCGATCGAGCCAATCGAAGCCATTTACAAGCAGAATCTTCTTGGCCCCGCCGCTCGGCAACACAGCCACCACTTCCGATGCCGGCGATTCGCCCCCCTCGTTGGTCGCCGCCACTTTGAAGTAATAAACCTGCTTCGGATCCAGCTTCTTGAGCGTCACCGACGTCGACTTTTCCCCGTCAACGGTCGTTCCGCCATCGAAGCCATAGCCGTTGGTCGAGCCATAAACTCGGTAGCCAGTCGCTGCGTCTCCCAAGTATGAATTCGTCTCCGGCTCAACCCACGACACCGTCGCCGAGCCCGCTTCCGTAGTTTCCACATGCAACCCGGTCACCGCCGCGGGCAACCGAACGGCCGACGTTTCGTTGTTGTCGACCTTGCGAAAATAGTTGAGCAACCCTTGATAAGTCGCGCGGGCCACCGCATCGCGAACTTTTGGATCGCGCAGCAACTGCGCGTCGTCCTTGTTGTCATGAAAAGCCACTTCAACAATCGTCGCATCGAATTCATTGTTGATGTACTTGTTGTTGATTTCGCCAAACTCGATATCATCACGGTCTTGCGTCGTCTTATCCTTGCGGTCGTGCCAATCGTGTTCAAATTTCCCAGCTTGGGCGACCAGATCGTCGTTCACTTTCTGAGCGAGCGACTTCGCCAAAAGAAACTGATTCGGAGTCGCGGTCGTGGGATCGTTGTTGCCATTGAGCAATCCCAACACGCCGCGTCCCTTGCCTTCACCGGCGTTCGAGTGAAAGCTCACGAAAACGCGATCTTTGAGTCGCCCATCCTCCTCGCGATTCATAAAGGCCGCGTAACGTGGCGACAGCGAAATCGTCGCCTGGCGATCGATGTCCGTCACGCGGTAATCACTTTCGGCGATGCCTTGCGCGTGATTGACATGCCACATCACCCAATACAGTCCTGCCTCTTCCTCGCGCGAAAACCCCGAGACGCCGCCGCCGCGGTCGATGTCGCCCATGCCGTTGCCGAACCGGACCATGTCGGCCACGACGAGGCTATCTGCACTGTTCGATTTATTGCTGATGTCGACCCACCCATCGCGGCCTTCTTCAAAGTAATACGTGCCCAGATAGACGGGCCCGTTCCCCACACGGCGATGATTCACGGTTACTTCCGTATCGCCACCAAGATGATGAACGCGATAAAGCTGATCCGTCGCCCGGTCGCCGCCGGAACTCGTCCAGGCATAAACGGGATAAAATCCTGCATCGGGGATTTTCGGCGTATATCGCGCGTACGCTGTTTCATCTTTAGATGTGTGCGCCTGGCGATAAGGCACACTCCCCGCTTTGCCGAAATAAATCGGCCCCGTGCCGTTTTCCCAATCTCCGACGAATTTCACTTCGTCGTCGGTGTTATCGAGCACCACTTCATTCGTCTGATGACCAACTGGCCGCTGCGGTACGACCGTCGCACCCGCACGGAACAGATAATCGACCAACAACGCCATCTGATCGTAGTTTCCCAAATCCTCGATCATTTGGTGCCCCGGCCCGCGTTGCCAACTCCAGTGGCCGTCGCCTTGATTCTCGGCCGTATATCCATGGCCTCCATGCGTGTAGACGATTTTGCCGCTCAACCCGCCTTTGGGCTGCGTGCCAACCGCAACCAGTCCTGGCGCGGGCCGCGCGTCTTCTGCCTTTTCATCAGCGGCACGGCTTTGAGAAACAAACGAGAAGCTGAAGGCGCAAACAAGGAGCACCGCGGCAAACGTGCGAGACATCTTTTAGTCGCTCAATGGTTCGGATTAACGGCGAACGATTTCGTTTTGCCTATCTCTTCAGAATCAATTCCCCGCCGCTTTACCGTCCCCGGTGCGGGGGTCCGCAACGCCCACGAGCTTTCCAGACGCGTCGAGCCCAATCGCCTGAGTTCGACCGCCGCTTTCCAGCTCTTCAACGTTGTGTCCCCGCTTGCGAAGCCCCTCAACGACCGACCCATCCAGCCCCCGTTCGTAAGACACTACATTCGGCCGCCATTGGTGATGAATTCGGCGGCCGTCTACGGCTTCCGGCAGCGATTGCTGATAGTCGAGCACTCGCATGATCGTCAGCAAAACCTGCGTAATAATCTTCGGCCCGCCCGCGGCTCCCAAGGTGAGCACCGG
>DATBAY010000367.1:0-12719 GCA_036271295.1 Lacipirellulaceae bacterium
AAGATTGCGCTTGTACCGCCTCGCGACATTGCGCCTAGTCCGCCGCCTGCGCTCGATTCCGAGATAACCGTGCTGGCGTTCGTCGATGCTTATATCAAGCGCCGCACCGACGAGATGGACAAGGAAGGCAATCGCAAAACCAAGAAAGGCACTCTAATCGCGTATAAAAATGTTCGCCGCTGCCTGGCGGAGTCGCCCAGCTTCGGCCAATCGAAAGCGCTGGCGGCCGTCACAGCTGGCGACTGTGACGACTGGCGCGAGTGGTTGCAGAAGCCGGCGCCAGAAGGGCAGGGGCTTTCGGAGAACACGGCGCGGCGACGTTGCGGGATCGCGCGCCAATTCTTTCGCGATGCTCAGCGGCGGCGACTCATCCCTGATAATCCGTTGCAGGATATGAAGGGCATATCCGTCATGCCCAACCGTGCGCGCGATCACTTCATTGAGCGCGACGTCGCGGACAAGGTAATAAAAGCCTGCCCGGACAACCAATGGAAGTTGCTCTTCGCCCTGAGCCGCTACGCGGGCCTACGCTGCCCTTCTGAGCATCTAGCACTTCGGTGGTGCGATATTGATTGGGAACGCAATAGGATGACTGTGCGGAGTCCAAAAACAGCGCACCATCCTGGCCATGATTCGCGAGTCACTCCGCTCTTCCCAGAACTTCGGCCATACTTGGAAGCGGTGCGCGATGAGTTGAAGCCGGGCACGCCATTAACCGCACCGGTTATCACCCGGTACCGCGACGTAAGCTGCAACCTCCGAACGCAACTCTACAAGATCATCCGGCGCGCCGGCTATGATCCGTGGCCAAAGCTCTGGCAGAACCTTCGCAGCACGCGAGAGACTGAGCTACTCAGGGAAGTGAAAGACATCGACGTTGTGTGCCGTTGGATTGGCAATTCTCCCGCCGTGGCCTTGAAGCACTACGCCCAGGTCCGGGAAGCGGACTATGACAACGTGGCAGCCGCTAACTTGCACCAGTCTATGCAGAAGCAAGCAGCATCGAAGCGCAAGATGGCGCAGGGAAAAACAAAACATCGCGAATCCCACGGGAAACGCGATGGCGCTAGTGCTTTTCCAATCAAAACAATGAGCCCGGCGGGATTCGAACCCACGACCTACGGATTAAAAGTCCGTTGCTCTACCAACTGAGCTACGAGCTCGCAGCAATGCTGCAGAGTTACAATCGGCTGTGTCCGAACTAGTGCTCGATGGAGCCGCAGGTAGATTGTAGTCGCTTAGCAATGCGCATGGAACGGGCCGTAAGTCCAATCCAGATTTAGCAATTATGATGGGGATGACAGGAATCGAACCTGCACTCCGGTAAAGGAACTAGATCCTAAGTCTAGCGCGTCTGCCAGTTCCGCCACATCCCCGAATGAATGGCTAAGCCGGCTAGTATATGCGGAAACCGTGTTCAAAGGCCAGCAGTGTATCCGGGCTAAGCCGCAGCACGCTCTAACTTGGCCAGCCAGACGCACGCCAGTTTTCTAATATGCTTAGCGACCAACCTGCATCGAGGTGCCGCCGTCGACAACCAGCACTTCGCCGGTGATAAAATCGTTGGTGACAAGCGCACGGACAGCCTCGGCCACCTGTTCTGGTGTGCCCTCGCGGTGAAGAGGTATTCGCACGGCAAGGTTGTGAGCTTTGGCTTCCGGAGTCATGGCCTCATGAAATCGCGTTCGAATGATGCCAGGCGCCGCGCAATTGACGCGAATATTGTGATCGGCTTCGTCACGGGCCAGGCTTCGTGTGAACTGGAGAATCGCGCCTTTCACTGTCGCGTATGCCAAGTGCGCGGGAACGCCGCGAATGCCGGCGACCGATGAAATGAGAATGACCGCACCTTCGCCGACTTTCCGCATGCCAGGCAAAGCAACTCGACAAAGGTGATAAGCAGCATGCACGTGAATATCGAGCGTGGCGCTCCATTGTTCCGGTGAACATTGGTCGATCGTCCCCAGAGACGCTCCCCCGGCTGAGTGGACCAGGACATCCAGACCTCCCAAAGCGGTTTGGGCTTCTTACACTATCTGCTGTACTTCGTCCGGCCGCGCAACATCGGCCACGATGATATGGCATTTGCGGTCCAGCGAGATAATCTTATCGCGAACTTCCTCCGCAGACGAATCATTGTAACGGCCGTTAATCGCGATATCGCATCCATGCTGTGCTAAGTCGATGGCAACGGCAGCCCCGATCCCTTTGGTGCCGCCCGTGATTAGTGCACGCTTGTTGGTTAATTGCATCGATCGGCTCCGATTCGTTAATTGTCATTTGCCGATACAGAAAGTTTTAAAGATATGATCCAGGAGATCCTCGGTGTAGACGGCGCCGACGACTTTTCCCAATTCGGTAAGGCACACCCGCAGCTCCGCGGCAACGAGCTCATCGCCGGCGCTGTGCTGGGCTGCATCTATTGCTAAACGCACCGCCGCCGCCGCGCGGCCAATACTCTCGCGGCATCGCGCGTAAGTTAGAGAGGTCGCACCCGCATTCTGTTTCGAGCCGGCGCCATGTAGCACACTCTGGATGGCAGCACAAAGTTCGTCGAGACCGGTGCCGTTGGTACTGCTCGTTGTGACCAACAGAAAACCGCTACGGTCGACAGGCGATAACGAGCTACTGTGTTTTGTTTCGCAAGCGTCGTCTTTCGTTACCACGACGACGTCGCAGTCGGTCGGAATATTGTGGTCGTTGGATAGCGCGTTCCCAATCCTTTGAGATGCCTCGACGCAGTACAATCGCACGCTCGCCTGCCTGCGACGATCGGCTGTGAGCGATTGGACAGAAGCAGCGATCTCGCGGGAATGACTAGGCGTGTCTGGCTCGAGGCCCGCGGTATCCAGGAGCTCAAACGCGGCGCCGCCGGTCGTAATCAGGGCGCTAAGGTAGTCGCGTGTAGTCCCGCTGTGCGGCGAAACCAGCGCGGGGACGAAATGCTCCTGAAGCGAATCGGACGGATGCCCGAAGCGATTCGCCAGCGCATTAAACAAGCTGCTTTTGCCTGCATTTGGCGGACCAACGAGGACGACCTGCGGCAGTTTGCGCTCGGTGTTTCTCGAATTCAGCTGCCGTTCGACTTCATCGAGCACGTCGCGCAAACACTTTAGGCGACTGACAATTTCCGCTTCGGAGATGAAGCGAATATCCTCTTCGACAAAATCGAGACCTGCTTCCAATTCAGCGAGCAGTTGGACCAGGTCATTGCGCGCTTGATCTAGTGGACGGGCCAAGCCGCCTGCGAGCTGCGACAGGGCCTCGCAAAGGCTGTGGCGGTCCGGGCTATCAATCACCGCCAGCACGGCCTCGGCCTGGGTGAGATCGATCCGGCCTGCAAGGAACGCACGGAGCGTAAACTCACCTCTTTCCGCCAAACGCGCGCCAGCCTGACACGAGGCGGCAAGTAAAGCTTGCAAAATGGGCGGCGAACCAAGCGTGTGAAATTCGACAACCGGCTCGCGCGTATAGCTACGATGGGTTGGCCAAATGAATAGCTCGCACGGGGCCTTCAGATCACTCGCGTGTTGCGACGAAAAATCTGGACACGATGTACCAATATCGCGAGGCAAGCGCACGCTTCCCGTTTTCGCGATCGCGGCAGAGCCGGTGTCGAGGCCAGCGTCATCTTCTGCTCGAAAAAGTTTGGACGCAATCGCGATTGCGTTCGCTCCGCTCAGTCGAACGAGTCCCCGCGCCGCCCCCCCGCTCGCCGAGCTGATAGCGCAAATAGTATCGTTCGCGTAATACGGCATTACATCGCGTCGATCCGGTGCGAGGCTCCCTACTTTTTCTTGCCGGTTTTGGGTTTCTTCGATCCCGATCGGCCGTTGGAGCTTCCGTTCGAATTGCCGCCGTTAGAACGCCGGCTGCCACCGATTGACCCGCCGACCGGAGCCATGGCGTTGCTGGTTGCCGGCTTGGGCAAGAGCTTCCGCTCCGCAATTCCCCACAGGCTCGAAGCAATAAAGTACAAACACAGCCCGCTCGCCACCTTGTAAAACATCAGACCCATAAACAAGGTCATGTACTTCATCATCTTCTGCTGCATCGCCGCTTGGTCATTCGAGGGGGCAGGCATCGTCATTTGCTGCGTGACGAGGAACAATCCAACGGTAATCAGCGGAAATATATTAAGATAGGGTCCGAGGCCGAATATGCCCTGCGATTTGGTGACCATTTCCGGCATGACGGACGACCAGTTCCACAACATATCTGGCGCGGCGAGATTCGAGCACCACCGAATCGATTCTCCAAAAAATGGCGACTGCCGAAGCTCGACGTCGACCATCAGAGCTCGGTATAAGCCCATGAAAATCGGTAGTTGCAAAAACATTGGCAGGCAACCCGCGACGGGGTTGATTTTGTTTTTGCGGTAGAGGTCTTGCGTGGCCTGCGATTTTTTCTGCAGTTCATCTTTGTATTTTTCGTTGATGCGATCCATTTCGGGCTTGAGAGCCTGGATTCGCGCCATGTTTTGCGTTTGTTTGAAGCTGATCGGAAACATGCACATCCGAACGAGGATCGTGAGCATCAGGATCGCGACGCCATAGTTGCCCACCACTCGATAGAAGATGTGCAAAATGAAGAGCATGGCCCGGGCCACGGGCCCAAACCAGCCGTAGTACAAGATGTCTCTGAGCGAGTAATCTGGATTGTTTGCAGGATAGTATTCGGCTAATAGCTCAGGACGCTTCGGGCCGATAAAGACTCGATACTTGTCAACGAACTTGGCATCCGGAGCCAGCTCAATCGACTTGCGTGTCATTCGGCTAGTTACGTTGGTGTAGGCCACGTCGCGGGGCTCGGGTGTCGGGCCGACAACGACGGCTTCGGTGGTCTCGAACCACACGTCATCCAGCGCCGCGATCTGCGGCAACAGCATCGCGGAGAAATACTGACCGTCAACCCCGGCGTAGGCAAGTGCCTGCCCATCTCCCATGGGCGCCACTTTGCCTTTTGCGATTTGCGAATCATTGATCGAAAGTTCCGCGCTGCCTGCAAACCGAACGGCCACATCTCGCAATCCCCCACCACCCCAACTTTGGCTGATCTTGCGCGCGTACCACCAACCTTCGAGCGGCATGCCAGTAGGGCCATCCAAACGGTAAGCCACCGCTTGTTTGGCATCGCTGGTGTTATGCAGCTCAATTTCCAACTGCAGGTCATAGGCTGGGAAGTTGGGGTTATCGCGCTCTTCGGGCTTGGCTCGAGCCAGCTTGTAACGCTTCGTGATTTCTAATTTCAGCTCCGGCAGGGTCCGCCGAAACGTTGCCGAGGACTCGTCGTGGTCGGCCAACTCCCAGGACCCCGACTCCAACAGCCCAGCTAATTTCTGCGCATCGTCCTTTTGAAGCGGAGCATCGTTTAGCGACGTGATCGTGGTGAGAAACGACGGCGGATCGACAAAGTTAGCGGGCAGCGGCGCACCGCGCAGTGCATAGTTCTCCGCCTCGGGACGCAGCACCGACAGGGGGCGCCGCACGAGCCGCAACGTTCGCGGCTGCGGATCGCCGTCCCCGTGCCGAACTTGCAATACGAGGTCTTGGCCGGGCTCGGTTTGGGCGAGCATGCTGTCGAATTCCGGAGCATTCTTGACCGCTGTGATTTGCGGTTTGCCGATCCCCGTGATGACGTCACCGCTTTCGAGCGGCGCCGGTTTACCATCAGCTGTCGCACTCGCGGCCGGCGTGCCTGCACCCACTACTTGGACCTGAACGCCCCCGGGCACGTCTTTCAATTCAAGAGCGCCAAGGTAACCGCTCCAATCGTGCTGATCGCGGAATCGCGAGCTAGCCATCTCGGCGCGGTAAATGGCGGCACCGGCGCTGGTGAGCGTCACCAGCATTCGATAATCGCTGTTCATATCCAGCGAGCCGAGCGTCACAAGTTGCGCGGGCGCACTGGCGGCAGCGACAGCGGGCAGCGCGGCGATATTTGCCGCCGGTTTTTCAGCCAGGTCTTTCGCGGTGCCGCTGTCTCCGGCTTTGGGAGCCGGCTGGTCGGCCTTCTCCCCCTCTTTTGCCGGTGCCTTGCCGTCTGCCGCCGCGACTGGTCCCGGCGCAGGCGGTTGCAGAGCCGGGAAGAAACGGTTGAACAGCAGCATCGCGCCCATCGACACGAGCAAAAACGCAATAAAACGGCGTTGGTCCAAAATCTCAGGTCCTTAGGTAGCGCGAACTTAAATTGAGCGAACGACCAGATATTGCAGTTCTACGCTATTCGCTGGCGGCCAACGACTCTTGCACTTGACGACCGGCATCCGATGGTTTCGCGGTGCGGCTAGCGTCCTTGTTTAATCCGATCGCCCAAGAAGTCGTCCAGATCGGGGATGTTGTAGATCTTGCTGGCGGTTTCGCCGGGATCATACTCAACGCGGCGAAATGTGAGTTGATTAGGTTCTTGAATGACGTAACAAGATCGCGGGTCACCATCACGAGGTTGTCCGACCGAGCCAACGTTGCACATGAACTTTTGCTGCTCGAAATGGTACACGTAACCGAGTTCGTCCGGCGTAATGAAATTGCGACTTTCGGTAAACACGCCAGGCACGTGCGTGTGCCCCTGAAAGCAACCAAACTCCACCATGTTGAACAGTTTTTCAATCTTCTTCTGATTGTAGATATCTTCCGGAAAAACATATTCGTTGACTGGATTGCGCGGCGACCCGTGGACGTACATCCATTTGCCATCCCGGTAGGTGCGGGGCAGGCCGCCCAAAAAATCCCAACGCCGGTCGATGGCGGCTCGATCCCCCTTGGAGTTTTCGAGTTGATCGCGAGTCCAAAAGATCGCGCGTTCAGCCCCCGTGTTGAAACCTTCGGGATCGAATAACGCCCCTTGGTCGTGATTGCCCAACAAGCAGACGCGCGTCTTCTCGATGACAAGATCCAGGCACTCACACGGGTTTGGCCCGTAACCAATGATGTCGCCCAGGCAGAAGATCTCTTCTACGCCTTGACCCTTGGCATCAGCCAGCACGGCCTGGAGGCCTTCCAGATTGCCGTGAATGTCGCTAATTATCGCCCGTTTCAATTCACGGCTCGCTTCGACGCGTCTAGATTTGGATTAAGCGGCGGCAAAACGTGACGCCCCCCCTTTTTCCGCCGCGTCGCTGGTAATCCAGCAGTCTAAAAGTACGCCTCCCAAGGGTCAAGCGGCACCAAGCGACGACGTCTGGCCTGCGACCACTTTATGCCGTCTTTTACTTCCCACCTTGCACCTTCGTATCGGTTAGGCAACCCTGGGAGGATGGAAGGCACAAAAGGCATCCTGGCGATCGAAACATCGGGCCGGCATGGTTCCGTCGCGATTCTGTCGGTGAGTTCGGGAGGTGTCCGCAGCGTAAGCCAGATCGCACTTTCGGGCGATGAACGCACCGCTCAGGCTCTGGCTCCGGCAATTCAATCGCTGTTGCGTAAGAGCGATTGGGCGCCCCGAAACGTTCGTTTGGTTGCCGTCGCGCTCGGCCCAGGTTCGTTTACCGGACTTCGCATTGGCGTAACGACTGCCAAGGCATTTGCCTACGCTACGGAAGCTGAGATTGTGGGCGTCAACACGCTTGAGGTTCTCGCGACTCAAACCGGACTCATCGACGCCAGTGTTTGGGCAATTCTCGACGCGCAGCGGCAAGAACTTTTCGCCGCCAAATTCCGCGCAAGTCAGCATGTCGAACCACGAATCGAACGCCAAACTTCGATCATTGCCCGAGAAGCGTGGCTGGAGGCGCTGAGGCCAGGCGATCATGTCATCGGACCGCCCTTACAACAACTCAGCGAAGAGCTGCCCGCTGGAGTGCAAATGGTTTCGCAATCCGCGTGGCAACCCATGGCGCATGCCGTCGGCCGCCTCGCTTGGCAAAAATACTGCAACGACCAGCGGGACGATGTATGGCAACTCGTGCCACAGTATTTTCGCGCGAGCGCGGCGGAAGAAAAAAACCCGGTCTAAAGATTCGCTAACGCTGCGCCCGCCGCACCGATGGTCGCGTCGATATCCGCGTCGGTGTGCGCTGCGGAAACGAACAACGCCTCGAACTGGCTGCACGGCAGATAGACGCCTCGATCCAGCAACCCCCAAAACCAGCGGCCGAATTTCGCAGTATCGCAGCGACTGGCCGAAGGCCAATCGACGACGGGTTCCGGCGCAAAAAACAACGTCAGCATGCTGCCGACACGCGCGAGTTGATGAGGCGCGCCAGCGTCCGCCGCAGCTTTGCAGAGGCCACTCGCCAGGCGAGCGCTGAGCTGCTCCAACCGTTCGTAGGGCGGTTCGTCTCGCAGCAGCTTCAGCATCGCGCAACCGGCTGCCGTGGCGAGGGGATTTCCACTGAGGGTCCCGGCTTGAAACACTTTGCCCGCAGGCAAAATGTGCTGCATGATTTCGGCGCGGCCCCCGTAGGCGCCGACCGGCAGGCCGCCACCTACAATTTTGCCGAGCGTCGTTAGATCCGGCGAGATGCCGAATAATTGCTGTGCGCCGCCATACGCCACGCGAAATCCGGTCATTACTTCGTCGCAAATCAAGAGCGCACCGTGTTCGCGCGTCAGCTGGCGAAGTGCGCTAAGAAACTCGCCACTCGGTACGACGACCCCCATGTTCCCGACCACTGGTTCGAAGATAATCCCTGCGATGCGGTCGCCGTGCTTCGCAAATGCTTCCCGCAATCCGGCAACATCGTTGTATTGCAGCACGAACGTGTCGCGACTTGTGCCGGCGGTAACACCCGGGGAGTTCGGCACCGCCAGCGTTGCGGCAGAACTTCCGGCGGCCACTAGCAAGCTGTCGACATGCCCATGGTAGTGGCCGGCGAACTTCACGATGACATCGCGGCCCGTAAAACCTCGAGCCAGCCGGATGGCACTCATCGTGGCTTCTGTGCCAGAGCTTACGAGCCGAACTTGTTCAATGCCGGGGATGGCCGCGACGATCAATTCGGCCAGCTCGTTTTCGGCGGCGGTTGGCGCACCGAAGCTGGTGCCGCGCCGGGCGGCCGCTTGAACCGCTTCGACTACTTTGGGGTGGGCATGCCCAAAAATCAGTGGACCCCATGACCCCACGTAGTCGATGTAGCGGTTGCCGTCCGCGTCCCATAAGTATGCGCCCTCGCCACGTTCGGCAACGATCGGTTCCCCCCCCACACCACCGAACGCGCGCGCGGGGCTGTTAACACCGCCCGGCATGAGTTCTTTCGCGCGATGAAAGATCGCGTGGCTCTTAGCGTGTTTCATCGTTGTTCCTTCTTTTGCAATTTGACGAGCCCGTCCCGGGCTTTCCGCACGACGGCATCTGCCCAGGCATCGTCGCCGTGCAGGTTCACGATGGCCCGAAAAATAGCCGCCGCACGCTCCGGATTGGTGGTGACTAGTGATTCCGCCGCTGCTAAACGTTCGCCGAGCGCTGTCAGCTGCTCTTCGCGTTGTTTCGCCAGGTCGGCGCGAAGCCCCTGAATACGCCGTTTTGCCAGAAGAACAACGTTTGCCGTGCGGTCGTTCATGTCGCGATCAAGCTTTTGCTTTCGAGTCGTAGGGCGCAAATCCGTAGCATCGTTTGTCGCACCGTCATCGTACAAGTCGACCAGCGCACTGAGCTGGGAGATCCCCTTTTCCGGAGACATTGCAGCCGAGCTTATGGCATCCAAATACTGTTGTTCAATTGGTAACAGAGGCGGGTTTATCGTCCCGCGCGTTTGACGTTGGAGCTTGCGGTCTAGCCGGTCGAGTTGAATCGTTTCTTTGTAAGTCTTCAGCAAATCCGCGCGACTGTCATTCGGAAATCGCTTCAAAAACTCATCGACTTCATTTTCAACTTTCCCGAGTGAAGGGTCATCGTCGCCGTCAACTTTCGAAGTAATAGCAGCGTACAACTTGTCTGCTGATGGCGGTTGCGAAACGTAGCGAATGCCATACGCACCGGCGGCGATGATCGCTAAAAATACGGCAACTTGGGAGATTATTAATATCCAAGACCGCCCTTGGTGTGTTTGTCGAAGAGCCTCTTCCTCTTCAACCGTGGTGAAGCGAGACTCGCGGGCGATCGGTGTATTGACCAGCGGCATGCTGTCTTTTGATGAGGAACGAGAACCGGCTTCTACGCTCGGCACCGCCGGACTGCCGTCGGCGGGTAGCGTTGCCGCGTTCTGCGAAGCAGCCGCGCTCGTAACAGCCGGGCTGCGCGGATGACCTCCGGTAAACGATTGCGGCTCCGCCTGAGTCGCTTCGGACGAAATCGATTCGTGAATTTGCGCAAAGCTTCTTGCGGCGGGCGATTGATCCGATGAAAGTGCAAAATCGTCCGCCGCCGGGCGCGAAAGTGCGTTCGCCATTGCCTGCAAATGCCGCGCGAGCACCTGCGTATTGGGAAACCGGTCGGCCGGATCTTTGGCGAGCAACTGCGCGATCACATGTTCCAGCTGCTCGGGTGTGTCCGGAGCATAACGTCGCACGGGCTCGGGGCTGGCGAATCGCTGTAACTGCAACATTTGTGGCAAGTTCTTAGCGCGGAACGGAGGCCTACCCGCCAGGAGGGCGTACATCACGCCTCCTAAACTATACTGATCGCAGCGGGCGGTTACCGGTCGCCCATCCGCCTGCTCCGGCGACATGTAGTCGGCCGTCCCCAGCACGCCGCCAGCCGTTGTGAGCGACGTCGTTCCAAACAGACGAGCGATCCCGAAATCAGCCAGCTTCACACGCTCATCTTCCGTCAGCAGGATGTTTGCCGGCTTGATATCTCGGTGAACGATTCCATGATCGTGCGCGTGCTTAAGCGCCAGCGAGAGCTGAATTGCGATGCTCGTGACTTCCCGCCAATTGAAACGACGACCCGCCTTCAGCTCGTCTTCCAAGCTGATGCCGTCGACTAGTTCCATGGAATAGAACAGCACCCCATCTTGTTCGCCGTATCCGTAGAGGCGCACGATGCCGTCGTGCCGCAGCGTTTTCAGCGATTCGATTTCCGCTTCGAAGCGCTCGCGAAATCCCTCGGCTAACGCCAACTGAGGCGATAACGCTTTAATCGCCACGCGCTGCTCGGTTTGCGGGTCTGTGGCCGCGTACACTGAGCCCATGCCCCCTTTGCCGAGAGGCTTTTCGATGACGTACGGGCCCAGGTGAGTTAGCTGCATTCGTAGTTCCGCTAGCAATCTCTTCATCGTAACACCCGCGCCGAGCGCGAACCAGCAAGCACTGCACGCATACGCGCATGATCTTGAACAGCATCGCGGTTTTCGCTAGAAGCTGGCAAACTTCCGGCACACCCGGCCCGCCGGACTCCGGGCCGAACCCGCCTTGGATCGAATCATGCAACGACTTCGAGTAACTTTTCATGGAGCGGAAAGGACTACGATCGCGGCCTTCATTCTGGCGTTCTCGCTAACCGCCCGCGCCATTGAAGTCGCGCCTTACGAAGCGCGAGTGATCGTCTCCGGTGCGGCCGTTCGGAGCGGTCCCGGCGATAATTTCTATCCCACGGATTCGCTCGGCAAGGGAGACGTTGTCGAAGTTTATCGCGAAAAGGCCGGCGGTTGGGTCGGCATTCGCCCGACGACTAGCAGCTACAGCCTCGTTTCCGGCCGTGATATTCAGGTCCGCGAAGGTGGCGTGGCCGACGTCATCAATGACAACGCGCCGTCGCGAATCGGCAGCCGCCTCAGCGACAAGCACAATGCCGTCCAAGTTCACCTGAAGAAAGGTGAAATGATCGAAGTCATTGGCGAACAATTGTTAGGAAACGAAACCTGGTATAAGATTTCTCCCCCAGCGGGCGAGTTTCGTTGGGTTCAAGAATCTTTACTCGAACGCATCGGCCCAATCAAGCAAGCGTCAGCAGAAAGCGTAGCGCCTGCCAGCAGTACTTCAGCTGATTCGAACGGCGTAAACGCGATGACGGACGCCGTCGCGCCGCCGCTGATCGCAACGAAACCCGCGGCTGCCGCGGCTCCCGCACCTGTTGCCAAGCCGTCGCCGCCCGCTGCCGCCGCAGACGTGACGCCTCCGTCGCCCGCGACCAGGGTAGCTTCGTCCCCAACTCGAACCAACTTAGGAGCGGCAAACGCGGCAGATGAAGATCTGCAACATGAGCTTGCCGCCATCGAAGTTCGCCTCTCGCGGATGGCGTCCGCGCCAGTAAACTTATGGAATACCGAACGGCTAGAGCGCGACGCCATGCAACTCATGAATAAAGCGCAAACTCCCGCCGACCGTGACGCCGTCCAATCTACAATCAACAGAATCAATCAATTTGCCTCGATCGGCCGCCGCTCCACCAACCCGACAACTGCTGTGGCCCAAGTCGGCGCTTCGCCTATCACGCCGGTTCCCGGCGCGGCATCGCAGACGCCCAGCGCAAGTCCATACGACGCCGTCGGAGTATTGAGACCGGTCGTGTCTCGACGCCCCGGCGCACCACAGTTCGCACTCGTCGACGAACATGGCCAGGTGCTGACGTTCGTTACGCCGACGCCCGACGTAAATCTGCAGGCGTACATCGGCCATCGCGTCGGCGTGGTCGGCAATCGCGGTTTCATTGCGGAATTCAACCGCACGCACGTGACCGCCGCTCGCGTAACGCCGCTCAATGATAGTATCTTGCGGTAGCAAACTTACGCGATACTCTTCACCTACAGCGCAAGGCAACGGGCCTAGAGAGTTCAGATTCTGAGCCGAGCCGCTTGCGGCATTTGCGAAGCGTAGTTCGTACGTCGATACGTCGCCTTT
>DATBAY010000368.1:0-25530 GCA_036271295.1 Lacipirellulaceae bacterium
CGTACCTGCAGCGAACATCCGGCACGATTCGCAAACCCCGCAGGGCGTCAAACTGACTTCCGACGAATTCGTGCACAGCAGCGAATGCGCGAGTTCGAGCGCGAAGCGGCGCTTTCCAGTGCCCGCCGGTCCGACAAACAAATAGGTGCTCGCCATCCGGCCGGCGCGCAGCGTCTGGCGGAACCGCTCCACGATTTCGTCGTGTCCAAAAATGCCTTGCCACATGGTCGAGCCGCTCGCCGATTGAGACGCAGTAGTTCTTCGCTGGTAAGCGAATCAATATATACTGAAACTACCTTCTTTTGGCATGGAGTGAAACGCGCTAAGATGGCTCCAGCAGAAACACGTCACATGATTGCGTGCCCACGTTGTGGAGCGCGTTTTGCCGTGCCTGCTTCATTGGCGGGGCGGCGGGCGCGCTGCGACTCGTGTAATGAGCCGTTCGTTGTGCCGATGCTGGATCAGTCGACCGAAATAACGTCTCCTCCACAGCAACCGGAGAAGAAGGACGTTTCTCCGAAAAAGGTTGATGCCAAACCAGCGCCGCAGCCAAAGCCGGCCAAGCCCCCACAACTCGTAGGTTTTGAATGTCGCGTGTGTGGAACGCGCCTCTATGGGTCGTCGGACAAAGTCGGCAAGAAAGTGAAATGCCCCGACTGCGGCGCCGGCACCGTGATCCCCGAACCTCCGAAGCCAAAGACCAAAGTCATGCCGGCCGCGCTCGAAGGCGAGCAGTATGAACTATGGGATATCGATGAACAGCCGCTGCCCAGCGAACTGGTTGCGGAGCAGCCGCGATATATCAACATCATTTGCCGACGGTGCGGTTCACTCCTCACCGCGACCGTTGCCCAGGTTGGGCAGAAAGTGAAATGTCACGATTGCGGTACGATGCACGTCGTACCAAAGCCGTCGCTGCCGGGAAAAAAAGTGTCGGTGCTCGCGCCAGATTCACAAACTCCCAAGCTCGATCCCGAGACTCACCCAGGCGAACGGCCCCTGGTGATGCCGTCCAGTAATCGGCTCTCGATCGCAGAAGAACGGCAGGAAGCCGATTACTCGGCGGCACGTCAGAAAGCCGAGCAGACGGGTCGTCGGATGACCCTCGACACCCGTGGTCGGCCAGTGTTGCCGCCATATCCGCTGCTAACGGGAATCATCAATTTCCCGTTTACTAACGGCGTGATAACCCGCTGGGGTACGTTGTCGCTTGGTTTCGTCCTCTGGGCCGCGATTTTGATTGACGGCGCCAGTAACTGGATTAATTGGGGCGGCGGAGCCATCGGCGTTGAAGGTGCCTTTGTGGGACTTACCGAGACGGTCCTCGCGCTGCCGATCGCCGTGGTTTGGTACGCGTCTGTTTCCAGCATCGTGATTGCAATCCTTTCGCAGACTGCCGTTGGAGCACGTGAGATCGAAGATTGGCCGCCGTTGAATTTCATTCACTCGATGGGCGAGATGTTCCCGCTCGGAATCGCCGTTACTTTTTGTGCCGCACCAGGCTGGGGAATTGCCCATTTGTTTAGCGACGAGCTGTGGCAACAACTGCTTCCCGGCGGGATCACGCTCATCTTGGGCCTACCAATCGTCCTGCTCTCTCAATTAGCTGGCAATTCGACTTGGGAATTGATCAAATTAGGCGTGCTCGGCGCGGCAGTGCGCTGTCCGTTCTCGATGATGCTCTTTTATTTCCAATCGGCGTGCCTACTGGCCACCTGCGCTGCTGCGTTAATCGTGGCCGGTCAAAAGAACATCTACTGCACGCTCGTAACCGCGCCGCTGCTCGTCGCATGTGCCATCATCTACGCGCGGCTGCTCGGCAGACTCGGCTGGCGGCTGTCCGAAAAAATAAAAGTCGACGAACCGGAGGAGGACGAACGTCCGGGGGCCCCTAAGAACTACAATCCGCCGCGTTTCACGAAGCCGGCTAGTTGAAATATCGCATCGCGTTCTCGAAGATTCGCAATCCGTCGCCGTGCGGGCGGGCCGGTTCTCGAGTCCAACGCGGGTGCTGCGTCCAATCGACGAATCGCTCCGGGTGAGGCATCAAGCCGAACACGCGGCCCGTTTCATCGCAGATTCCGGCAACGTCGCCACGTGTGCCATTCGGATTTGCAGGGTAGGGGACGGAGGGCGTGATTTCGGATTGCGAATTTCGGATTGCGGATTCGGGATGCGCTCCGACAGCTGCCGTGTATCGCAGTACGAACTGCCCTGCGCCGCTCATTCTTGCAAAAACGCTGTCGTCGCGAGTTACGAATTTGCCTTCGCCATGTGCTACGGGCAATTCCAACTCTTCCACCCCGCTTAAGAACACGCATTTCTCCGGCTGGCTAACCAAGCGAACCCAACGCGCTTCGAAATGGCCGGAATCATTTGCCGCGAGCGTCGCCTTTGGGCCCGCACCATCTGTCGCAGCGAGCAAGTTCGTCTTCAAGAGGACTTGAAAACCATTGCAGATTCCGATGATGAGCTTGCCGGCTTCCCGAAATTCCTTAAGAGTGTCTGCTAGGTGATGCTGAATCTGACTGCCGAAAATTCGCCCGGCCGCGATGTCATCGCCGTAGCTGAATCCACCGGGAATGCACAGGACTTGAAAATCCCTGAGGCGCGCGGCCTTCTCTAGCACGCGATTTACGTGCATCAATTCGGTGACGCCGCCGGCAAGCTCGAACGCATGGGCCGTTTCGCTGTCGCAATTCGTGCCCGGCGCTCGAAGGATCAATATTCGTGGTCGAACCATGTGTTATGTCGTGAGTAGGACATGAATGTCGTCCCTCACGCGTGTAAGAGGGTCTTCCAAGCCCGTTTCAGTTCGGCGATGTCGGCCGCTATGGCCGGCCGATCATTAATACCAATTTCCAATGTCGTATTCGACTGCACGCTCCCGATTGATTGGCAGACGGTCGGGTCTTCGAAACACGCTTCGAACCGCTTTACGGAAGCGGGCTCAACTTCGCAAATAAACCTGGTGTTGGATTCGCTGAACAGAATTGCAGCCGAATGATTCAGATCGGCGGCACGCGGCATACGTTCGGCAGCGACGCGAGCACCCAACCCTCCTGCGAATGCCATCTCGGCAAGTCCCGCCGCCAGGCCGCCTTCGCTAAGGTCGTGACACGCCCGCACAAGTCCGCTGGCGATTGCCTGATGAACGGCCGCAAATGTGCGGCGCGCCCGTTGCGGATCAACCGTCGGAACAGTACCTCCGGTCAAGTTATTTACAAGCGCGAAATGAGACCCGCCCAATTCATTTCTAGTCTCGCCGACGATGTAAATCACGTTGCCCGCTTGCTTGAAATCCATGGTGACACATCGCGCAACATCATCGATTTGCCCGATCGCGCTAATCAAGAGCGACGGCGGGATGGCAATCGTTTGCCGCTTGCCGTCGCTCGTTTGATAACTGAATTCATTATTCAGGCTGTCTTTTCCGCTGATGAAAGGCGTTCCGAGGGCGATGGAAACGTCGTGACACGCCAGCGCGGCACGAACCAGGCCGCCGAGTGTTTCAGCCCGCTCGCAATCTCCCCAGCAGAAATTGTCGAGAATGGCGATGCGCGCCGGATTCGCGCCCACGGCCACACAATTACGCACCGCTTCATCGATCGCGCTGGCCGCCATGTGGTACGGATCAAAATCACCAAAACGCGGATTCATTCCGCAGCCGATCACAATGCCGCGGCGAGAGCCGAGCACGGGTCGCAGCACGGCGGCGTCGCTGGGGCCATCGTTCGCCACGCCCACGAACGGCTTGATGACGCTCCCGCCTTGCACTTCGTGGTCGTACTGTCGAACGATCCATTCTTTGCTGGCCACGTTCGGCGACGCCAAAATCCGCAATAGGTCCTCTGTATAGTTTTCCTTGTCTGGCAGATTAAGCGGCCGCGATTGACGCGCCGCGTACGTCGCCTTCCGCACCACCGGCGGCCGGCCTTTGTGAAGAAACTGCATGTCCAAATCGGCAACGCAGTGCTCGCGATAATAAAGATGGAGCCGACCGCTCGGCACGAAGCGACCAATTACGGTCGACTCGACTCCTTCTGACCGGCACAACTCCTCGATCGCCTTCCAATTCTTCTCGGGCACGGCCAACACCATCCGCTCCTGAGCTTCTGAAATCCAGATTTCGGTGTACGACAAACCTTCGTATTTCAGAGGGGCCTGGTGAAGATGCACTTCCGCGCCGATTTTCTCCCCCATCTCACCAACGGCGCTGCTGAAGCCGCCGGCGCCGCAATCGGTCACCGCGTTGAACAAGCCGCGGTCGCGGGCAACAAGCAGCACATCCAGCACTTTCTTTTCTTCAATCGCGTTGCCAATCTGCACCGCGCCGCCGGATAGTTGCTCGCTTTGGCTCGTGAGCTCGGCGCTCGAAAACGTCGCCCCGTGAATGCCATCGCGACCCGTTCGGCCGCCCACCGCGACGATCAAATCGCCAGGCTGCACTTGCTTGAATGACTTATCGCGAGGAATAAGCCCAACGTTTCCACAGTACACCAGCGGATTGCCCAAATATCGCGAATCGAAGTACACAGCCCCGTTCACCGTAGGGATGCCCATCCGATTGCCGTAGTCACGTACACCCTCGACGACGCCGTGCATCACACGTCGCGGGTGCAGTGTACCCGGCGGCAACTCTTCAGCGGGCGTATCGGGCAGTGCGAAGCAGAACACATCGGTGCTGCAAATCGGCTTCGCGCCCATACCGGTGCCCATGATATCGCGAATGACGCCACCCATGCCGGTGTTTGCCCCGCCGTAGGGCTCGAGCGCAGACGGATGATTGTGCGTCTCAACCTTGAACGCCACGTTGAACTCGTCGTCGAACCGCACGATGCCCGCGTTGTCCTCGAACACGCTCACGCACCAGTCTTCGGCTCCGAGCCGTTGACGAATCGTGGTCGTCGCGGCGAAGATCGTTTCCTTAAGCATGTTTTCGAAACTTCGTTCGCCGTTTTCATCGGCGTACGAGATCCGACCGGCAAGAGTTTTATGGCTGCAGTGCTCGCTCCAAGTTTGGGCAATTGTTTCGAGCTCAACATCCGTCGGCTCACGATCTAAATCGCGAAAGTGCTTTTGGATGGTCTGCATCTCCGCCATCTGCAAATAGAGCTGACCTTCGCGGCTCAGCCTCATCAATCCCGCGTCATCCAATTCGCGAATCGGCGTGCGACGCGCGTCGAAACGATATGGTCGACCCAACTCCAATCGCTCCAACTCAAGCGGGCCGTAATAAACCTGCTCAATCGCGTCGTTGGCCAGTAGCTTCTCGCCGAGCGCCTTGATTTCCGCATCGCTTGCGCCCGTCAGCCAATACTTGCGAGCGGTTGCGATTGCGGCCGGGTGAATGTTCAAATCAGATGATGCCGCGAGCGCGCTCTGAGCGACCGGGTCCATGACGCCCGGTTTGAGCAGCACCGTCACGCACGTCGCGCCGTCGGAAATTCCGCTGGTCGATACCGCAATGGATGCCACTTGCCGCACATTGGCGCGCTCCACTACGGGATCAACGAGCAACTCAGCCGCCAGAGTTTCGACCATCGTTTGCGAGAGCGTATCCCCCTCCACTAGATACCCGCGAGCGCTTACGACGCGCAAATCGTTCGCCAATCCAAAGTCGCGAGCCGCAGTTGCCAGCCGCTCGGCGACTCGATCAGGTTGCCCCGCGGCCGGGCGAATGTTAATCTCCCAAAGCATCGCGCTCCCGCTTCCTTTTGGCGGCCGTCTCCAATATCTGCCGCAGCGTTTCGTTATCGCCTTGCTCCAAGCTCTCGCGCAACGACCCGAAAACTTGATCCATTTGGTCGATCGCTTCCAGCACTCGCTCGCGATTGGCCGTAAAAATCGCCCCCCACAATTCCGGATCGGCGGCCGCTATACGCGTCGTATCCCGCCACCCCCCGGCCGTCAGCGGGAGCAACTCGGTCGGCGTGGCGGCCGCTAATGCAATGGCCACGATATGCGGCAAGTGGCTCGTAATGGCCAGCGCCGCGTCGTGCTCACTCGGTTTCATCGAGCGAATATTGGCGCCGAGACTTTCCCAAAACCCGCTGATCTCCGTAACCGCCGCCGGCCGGGTGTGCTCCGTGGGCGTAATCACGACAACGCGATCCTCGAATAAGTCACCTCGCGCGTGTTCCGGGCCGGTCCGGTGGTCACCCGCAAGCGGATGGCTGCCCACGAATCGCGGCCCGCTTCTTCTTGCGGCCAGCCCGGCATCAACGGCTGCCACGATTGAAAGCTTCGTGCTCCCCGCATCCGTAATGAGCGCCGCAGCCGGGCAGGCCGCCGAAGCCTGCACCACACGTTCCGCAATCGTATCCACCGGCGTCGCCACAATGATGAGTTGCGCCTGCGAAACGCCATTCGCAAGGTTCGTTACCCCATGGTCGATCGCACCCAGCTTGCGGGCCACATCGAGCGTTTGCTGGCGACGGCCAATGCCAATAATTTTTTGAGCCAGCTTGCGCTCGCGAAGTGCCAATCCAATCGAGCCACCAATCAATCCCACGCCGACGATGGCTACCGTGTCATACTCGGCCATGTGCGAATTCTAAATGGCACACGCCGCGTAGGGGAGGGGGCAAGCAGAATCAAATGGTCTCGTGCAGCCGCGCTCACGCGTCTCGGAACTTTCGCAAATTATCGCGCAAACTACTTATTTCATCGCCGGGGGTGCTAACCCATCGATTTGCAACGTCGTAACGCGATTCGGCGGCGCAAGTTCCACGATGCGGACCCGATGGTTGTTAGTGTCCGCAACATATAATCGCCCATTCGTCGCCGATATCCCGGCGGGTTCGTTGAAGCTTGCGTCGAGGCCTTTGTCAGCGTCAGCCAGCCCGGCGCGTCCGTTCCCGGCCACGGTGCGGCAACTTTTTTTCGCGACGTCGATTGCCTTGATTTTATTGTTGTACGTGTCGGCGACGTACAACTGTCCATCCGCCCACGCGACGCCGAGCGGATGTTGAAGCCGAACTTCCTGCCCGGTTCCATCCTTATCGCCAAAATCGAACAGCGTACTGGTCAGGCCAACGAGCGTCCGAACCTCGCCGTTTGGGTCAAACGGCACCGCCCGGACGGTACTTCCCTCGCTGTCGGCGACAAAAAGCTGCTTGCCGTCGGATGTCAGCCCGCTCGGCTGTGCGAAGGACGCGAATCCTTCTTGATACGGTTGCTTGGGCAATAGTGGTCCATCAACGATATTTTCGCGCCCATTGCCCGCGAATGCCGCGAGCTTCGAACCATCGAGCCGCATTTTCCAAATCTGTTGCATCCCGGCCATGGCGATGAATAAATCATGATCGTGATGCCATAGCGCCCAGGGACTCGACAGCGATAGGGACAGTAGTTTGTTGCTTGGCGTCGCAGGGCGGCGGTCGGCGGCGGCGTCCTCATTGCCGAGAACATCGGCCCAGGCGCTGCCTTTTTCGCCATTGCCGGCAATCGTTATCACTTGTTTACGGACGAGGTCAACTTTGCGGAGGAGATGATTCTCAGTGTCCGCTACAAAAAGGCCGTTCTCGACAAGGGCCATTCCCTGAGGATGGTTGAAGCTGCACGCCTCGAAGCCACCATCTGCATGGCCGATCGCGCCACTGCCCACGACCTCCTGGAGTTTTCCGCTGAGCGTGGCGATGACGATGCGGTTGTGGTTGCTGTCGGCAACGAACAGCCGATCGCTTGCCGCGTCAGCTAATATCTTGCCAGGGAACTTCAACGGTTCCGCGGCGAGCCGCTTCCCCTCTCCGATCAGCTCAGGTCGCCGCCCGGGCTTTAGCAAACCCTGTGACTTATAAAATGGCAGGCCTCGGTCGATTACGGACCTGATTTCCTCGAACGTCCGCTCACCACTGGCGGCCCACACTACTTCTCCTGTGGGATCGATCAAAACGAGAGTAGGCCAGCTTCGGGCGCCGTAGCGATTCCAAATCGTCATTTGTGAATCGTTTACGATCGGGTGCTCGATCTCATAGCGCAGAACCGCCTGTCGGATGTTCTCCGTTACATGTTCGCCTTCGAATTTCGCCGAGTGCACGCCGATGATCGCCAGCTCGTTTGGAAACGCGTGCTCCAACTTTTTAAGCTCCGGCAGCACGTGCATACAGTTGATGCAGCAGAACGTCCAGAAATCGAGCAGCACAAACCGGCCGCGCAGTTCTGGCAGCGTTATCGGTTTAGCCACGTTGACCCATTCGCCGCCATCCAGCTGGGGGGCCGGCACCCGCCGAGGGTAAGGGTCCGCTACGGCGTCATTCGCGGCCGTTTTAGTTTCGGCCAGGACAGACTTCGTAACCGCGAGCGTTGTACCAAAAACACTCAGCAGAACAATTGTCCGGACGACGAGGACCTGTCGCATCCCATGCCGTCGGTCGGCATGCCATTCGCAATGAACCGGATAGCCGATGCTCATAAGTGGGGCCGCCGCGCGAGTTTAACGGATGTACCGCCTGGACCGTCCCGAGCAGCGGGTTTGCCAAGCAGGATTGAGCTAATTGAATGTCGTTCCGCTATCACATTCTATCCATTCGGTGCTGTCGCGCTCAGGCAGCGCTTAGAAGTCCGCCCGCACCGGGAATGCCGGAGATGCCGATGGCATTCTTTAAAAGCTGCGCTCGCAATCGTTTGCGTTTCAGTCCTATAATTCGACGATGGGTTTATCTATGTCGCGCATTTTGTAGCGATAGGGGTCACCCACATGATTCATGAGTCAGCTCCTGGAGCCTGACATTAGGGGGGTTAGGTCCAATGCGTATGCGTTATTACTCCATTGCCGCCGCCGCGGTCCTCTCGTTCGTCGCAAACTCCGTGTTTGCCGAGGCGTGGGTGACCAAAATGTTCTCCGACTCGAAGCACGATTTCGGCACCGTGGCTCGCGGCGCAGACACCGTCTACAAGTTTCAGGCTAAAAATATTTATAAGCAGGATATTGAACTGCTCAGTGTCCGTTCGAGCTGCGGTTGCACGACGCCCACGATCGACAAGAAAGTATTGAAGACGGGCGATATCGGCTATGTCACCGCGACGTTCAACACGCGTACTTTCACCGGCGTGCACGGCGCGACGCTTACCGTGGAAGTTCGTTGGAACGACAACGGCGATTGGCGCCACGCGGAAGCGCAACTTCGTGTCGATGGCAACATCCGCGGCGATGTGGTGTTCACCCCAGGTGCCGTGAAGTTCGAAAGTGTCGACCAAGGCGCCAAGGCGGAGCAAAAAGTAGACGTCACCTACGCTGGCCGTTCGGATTGGAAAATTACCGATGTCCGCGGTGCGAGCGATGCGCTCGAAGTCGAACTCTCACAAACTCAGCGCTACACCGGCCGCGTTTCCTATCAGTTGCTCGTTCGTCTGAAGGATTCTGCCCCGGCCGGTTACTTCAACGAACAACTGGTGCTGGTAACGAACGATAGCGAAAATCCTCGTATTCCGATTTACGTAACGGGTAAAGTCACGCCGCAAATTGCGGTTCGCCCGGAATCGCTCACGCTGGGCAGCGTCAAGAAGGGCCAGGAAGTCTCGAAACGCTTTCTCGTCAGTGGCAAGTCGCCGTTCAAGATTACGTCGATTCAATGCGACGACGAGCAATGCTTCACCTTCAAGACGGATGATCAGTCGAGCGACCACCATATTGTGGATGTGAAATTCGTCGCCAATAAAAACGCTGGGGACATCAAGGAGCCGATTCGCATCGCGACGGACCTTGGCAATAAGTTTCAGGCCAGCCTCACTGCCTATGCCACGATCGAGGCCGATCCTCAGCAGCCGACCGCCAAGGACACGAACGTGGCAAAACCGGCAACTGATGCTGGCACTGCCACCGATGCCTCGTCTGGCAGCGTTGCCCGCCAGTAACTAGTTCTCGATCCAATACAAATACACCGGCGCCAAGCTAATCTTGGCGCCGGTTTTTTTTGCGCGCTTTCGCAATGCAAGCAGTCCTCCGCCGCGCGGCAGCCAGATTGACAGCATTTGCCAATCGCGGAATAATCCCGCCTCTTTTCTCTGGTCTCATCGAAAAGTTCGCGCCAGCGTGTGCCTTGCGGGAAGGTGATCCGGTTGCTGCGCTCGTACGTCATTAGCTCGCTAATCATTGCTGCGCTGATTGCTGCGTGCGTAGCTCCGCGCGCACACGCGGCCGAGTCCGACCGCTCGACGTCAACCCTGCGGCTCGTCGGCGCAACGGAACCAACAGCTCCATCCCGAAGCGTTACGCCATTGAACGTTCTTCCCCCACAGCAGGACGGCGAACCACCTGAGCCGGTCGTCAAGAACGCGCCGCCACAATCGCCTCAAACACCGTTACGCGGTCCGCAACCTTTTGATCCTCTACCGATGCGCGAAGCGCCCTCTTCGCCGGACGAGTATTCAACAGAACAGAGCGGCCCCGAATCCGAGCCCCCCACGGAAACCGAGTCATTCTTCTCCCGATTGAAGTGGCTTGGCCTACGGCATTACTCAACAGATGGCCGTAACGCCGGCCTGGGTATTCCGCTGGTTGGCACGAGCTGGCTCAATCGCCCTTACTACGTCGGCGCCGATCTCGGCACGGTTTGGATGACCGATCGCGTGCAGCCCGACGTGACCCGCGATACCGACACGTACGGCGGCATCTACGCCGGGTGGGATTGGGACTACTACTGGGGCACCGAGTTTGCAATCCAACGTGCCACTCCGGAGTTAATTAACGAACAGGTGCCAAATGCATCGCGTGGCGATCGCATGATGATCTACACCGCGAACATGATGTACTACCCCTGGGGCGATTCGTTCTATCGGCCGTACTGGCGGGTAGGCATCGGCGAGATGGACATCGATTACCCCATGGACAACGGCCAGCGCCGCGACGAATCTCTGTGGGTTTTCCCCATCGGCGTGGGCATAAAATACCCGGTTCGCCGCTGGCTCGCATTTCGAGCCGAAGTCACCGATGAACTCGGCCTCGGCAACAGCGGCGTCGCCACGCAGCACGACATTACGCTCACGTTCGCCTTGGAATGGCGCTTCGGTGCACACCCCCGCTCGTACTGGCCGTGGAACCCGAGCCGCCACATATGGTAATCGCACGTGGGTCTCGTGCTGCGCATCGGATATATTGGCCAGGTAGTTCCACCCATACTGCTGAATGGCATCACCAGACACCACGCCTTCCGCCGCCCCCCGAGTCGCCATTGTTGGCGGTGGCGTCAGCGCTTTAGCAGCCGCTCGCCGTTTGATCGAGTTGTTGCCGCACGCCGCGATCGATTTATTTGAAGCATCTGACCGTTTGGGCGGCATCCTTAACACTGTCCAGCGTGGCGGATTCCTCATTGAGCAATCCGCCGACAACTTCCTAATCAAACCTCCCGCCGCTCTCGACCTTTGCGGCAAGGTCGGACTACAGGGCGATTTGCTGACCACCGACGAATCGCGGCGCCGTGCGTTCGTGGTCCGGTCGGGCAAGCTCGTGCCGATTCCCGAAGGTTTTTATCTAATGTCGCCACGAAGGCTCTGGCCGATTTTAACATCGCCAGCGCTCAGTCTTCGCGGCAAGCTCCGTCTTCTGCTCGAGCCTTTCATCCCACGACGAAAATCGGGTTTCGCCGACGACGCCCCGGACCAAAACTCCGATGAAAGCGTGGCGGCGTTCGCGCGACGCCGCCTGGGACGCGAAGTCTTCGAGCAGCTCGTTCAACCCCTCGTCGCCGGCATCTATACCGCCGACCCCGAACAACTCAGCATGGCGGCCACCATGCCGCAATTTCGTGAATACGAACGTTCTTCCGGCAGCCTGCTTCGGGCAACGCTAAGATTTCGCAGGCCTGTTGACGCCAACGACGGAGCCTCTGCGGGCGATCATACCGGCCGCGCCGCCAGCGGCGCTCGCTACGGACTGTTCGTGACGCCGAAGGACGGAATGTCCAGCCTCGTCGGTAACATCTCCAGTCAACTCTCACAGGTGAACATCCATCTCAACGCACCAATTGCCGGAGTCCATGTCGAAGCTAACCGTTGGCGACTGCAAATAAACGCCTCGCAATTGGACAACGATTCGCAGTCAAACTTGTACGACGCCGCCATCCTGGCACTTCCAGCGCCCGCGGCGGCAAAAGTCTTGAAGACTTCTATTGTTGATCTCGCCAACGAGCTCTCCGCGATCGACTACGCCGGTTGCGCGGTGATTAGCCTCGGGTTTCGGCGAACGCAAATCTCGCATCCTCTGGACGGCTTCGGCTTCGTCGTCCCGGAAAACGAGCGGCGTAGGATTATTGCCGGCAGCTTTGCGAGCCTGAAATTCCCCGGTCGCGCGCCGGAGCACCACGTGCTCATTCGCGTCTTTATTGGCGGGGCGCTACAGCCCGAAATGCAAAGGCTTCCCGACGACGAACTCATTCGAATCGCCACGGAGGAGCTCACGGAGTTACTACAAATCACGGGAAGCCCTGTGGTCACCGATGTGGCCCGCTGGCCAAATTCGATGCCGCAATATCACGTTGGCCACCTTGCGCGCGTGAGGCGCATTGAACAAATCGTGACACAGCATCCCACGCTCGCCCTGGCTGGAAACGCGTATCGCGGTGTCGGAATACCGCACTGCGTGCTGAGCGGAGAATCAGCAGCCAGCCGAATCGCCGACAGTCTGTTTAGCAGCCGCAAATAGCCGCCCGTCTAGATCGGCGTCGCAGCGTAGACACTACCACGCACGTCGCCGTCGCGGCGAGCAGCACGGAACCGGGCTCTGGCACGCTCGCGCCCTGCAACGAAGCTCCCGTTCCGGCCCCACTCGTGTTGCCGAAACGAGCCCGCCAGGCCGTGTAATCTTCTTGCGTCACCGTGCCCGGCGTCGTCCCCGCGACTTCATTCGCAAGCTGGAACGACGTGCCCAAATGATCACGCCAGATCACATAGTCGGCCATGTCCACGACGCCGTTACCGTTGTAATCGCCCGGCAGCCCGGCGACCGTCGCGATTCTCGCTAGGCGGAAACCAGTGTCATCATTCTCCGAAGCGGAGGATAAGGTGCCTCGGTTTGCGGCGGATAACGACGTCGCAACGGTGTCCCACGCCCCACCGCGTGCACCGCGGGTCACCGGCGAGGAACTGACGAGCGTTTCGTTCCACTCCGCCACGTTACCGGCTTGATCGAAGGTTCCGTACGGACTGTGCGTCAAAGCGTATCCACCCGCTGTTGTGTACGGGAGGCTCGGATCGCCAGTCGTCGTAGTTGTGTCAATCAGGTAATTCGCCGAGTTCCCCGTATCTGCAGTTGGTACGCCGTTATCGGGCGCTGCGTTGGAACTCGTCGGATAAGCGTAGTAGGAAGACGTCGCAGGATTATAGTAGGCCGCCTTGTACCATTCGTTTTCAGTTGGAAGAAACCAGGTCGCATTCGCATTGCGCGTAATCGATGCAGCATTCGACGGAATAGGGGTGCCTCCCGCCAGCGTGTACGCGCCGGTTTCAGTATCCCCCGAGCCTTGACCGTTGTTCATCCAATTCGCGAAGCGGATTGCGTCATACCACGAGACGTAAACGACGGGCTTGTCGCCGTAAGTGTAGTCCGTGCCGCCTGGCGCTCCGCCAGTCACAGGACTCTTCAACGTGTACGTGTACGCTCCTGCTGAGCCTTGTTGAATAATTCCGCCCTCGAACCGCCCCATCGCGGAGTTGTACAATCCGTACGGATCCGACGCCGCCTTGGCGTTCAAAAAATCGAGATACTGCGCGTTCGTGACCTCAGTCTTACCGATCTGATACGACGTGGTCACGCGCCCGAACAGGCCGGTGCCTTGTTGATCTGACTGGTTACTCGGGTTGCCAACCGGGACCAAATCGATCGTTACCGCCAGGGCCGCATAGGGCGTCAACACCGCGATCGCGAATGCCAGAAGGTACTTCATCGCTGCGATTCTCCTCAGTTCTTCCCCCATTATAGCAGCTGCCTAATTCTTGGCTCGCCATGCGGAAATCGCCACAATTTTCACTGGAAATTCCAAAAGGCTCGGCCCCCAGCCAACAAAAAAACCGCCTCGCTGCACTTTGCAGCGAGGCGGTCGAGTATTCAGTGCGTTTGGATGAGGTTAGTTCGCCATCCAAGGCATATCGTTGGTCGACTGAGCTGTTTGGAACGTCGTCGCATGCTGGGCACTTGCCTGACGCTCAACAAACTGCAAATCATTCGCACTCAAGCGAGCCAGGCTCACGGTCGTCGTGTGGCCGTTGTCTTTGACCAGTTGCACTTGGCTATCAACGAGCTTGACGAGCCGAGCTTGGCAAGTGAAATTGCCCGTGTTATCGACCCACTCGCGCATTTCATTGCTGGCCAAGCCGCCGGCTTCACGCAGCACGTTCGATGAGCTGCCAAAGATGTCGTCTGCTTTCTTTTCGTCCTTCTTCTCTTCGCCGGCCGGCTTTTCAGCCGGAGCGGCTGGCGGTGTGGCCGGGGCAGCTGACGGCTGCTCGGCTGGCTTCGCAGTCGCCGGAGCTCCGAACAAATCGTCGCTGGCTGCCGGTTTGGATTCCGGCGCTGCCGGCGTGGCGGCTGGCGGTGTCGCCGCAGGCGGAATTGGGGCTGGCTTTTCCGGTGCGGCTGCCGGCTTCGCCGCCGGAGCACCAAACAGGTCATCGCCCGCCGGCTTTTCGGCAGCAGGTGGCGTCACTGGAGCAGCGGCTGGTGTTTCGGCGGGCTTCTCAACGGCGGGAGGCGCTGCCGGTTGCGTTGCAGCCGGAGCCGGCGGCGTTGAGTTGAACAAATCATTGCTTGGCGCTGGCGGATTCGCTTCCGCATTCGGCAGTGGAACTGCCGGCTGGGCAGGCTCCGAACTGCTTGGCAAACTCGGAGCCGGATTGCTTTCTACCGGACGCTCTACATGAGCTGGCTGTTGCGGCATCGTTGCCGCGGGAGGCTGTGCCATGGACGGCTCGGGTGCCCGCGGCTTGGAGTCCGATTTCGGAGCCGACTGCATCCGTTGATCTTGTGTTGGCACATGAGACGATTCGGCACTCGAACCTCCCGAGACGACGGTCCCGCAAGAACTGCAACCGCCACACGATTCGCACGGTCCACATTCAGAGACGACTTCGTAGCTGCCGCAGCAGCCGCTCCAACCGCCATAGCACGAGTTGCCATAGTATGTTGGCCCGTAGCTAACGGGACCGCCGCCACCGCCCCAGCCGCCGCAGCTGCGGCAAGCCCAGGCCGGATTAATCGTCATAACCGTAATCAAAGAACTGACCACGTACGTTCGCAGTGTATTTCGCATGTACCTTTTCTCCGGAATCAAAAACCCGCTTTACAAGCCGACACAGGCCCGGCGTGCAAACCATTGATCCTAATTACGTGACCCTCAAAAATCAAACAAACGAGGCGTTTTCGCAACCTCTGAAAATTGCCATAAGTGAGTCAATCATGCCGACTTGGAATCCGTTTCCGGTTTCGCCGCTTCGGCACTCGGCTTGCCGAATTCGGAGAATTCGGCCCCGTAAATTCGGCTGATCGACCCACGCACCGCCGCAGCCTTTTGCATTATCAGCTCCGATTCATTGTGGTGCTGATTGTCGGCTTGCTTCCACTCATCATTAAGTTTCGTCCGGGCCTGCGCGCCCATCGGCGTTTCCCAAATCCTCACAGCTTGCTGATAATGCTCGTCGCCGCGCGAGTACCACAGCTTCAGTCGCCGCCCAAACTTGATCGCTTGCTCGTCAACGCCCTCGGTTGGCACGGCGTCCACCGCCGTCGAAGCGAAACGACTTACCCGCCCTTTGATCGCAAAAACCTTCGCGGCATTCGCTGCGCTGAACGCCGATTCGGCGTCCTGCTGCAAATCAGTCTCGGCCAAAGCGATTTCATTCAACCGCGACCAATACGCCAGCGTGCGCTCTTTCGTGGGCGAGGCTCCGTCATCGCTCGCAGAAGTTCTGGGGCCTTCACCAATTGGCTGATCGTTCTTACCTGTACGCAAGGACGAAATCTGGTTGCGGAGCGATCCGAGTTCTGCGTGAAGTGTCGCCACCAACTCGTCCCTAGTCATAGCTTGATCCTTGGGCGGCGCCGGCTGCCATTGCTTCGGCACTTTGTTGAGCAACTGCGAATCTCGCAAGGCCGTATAAGCCGCGCTCTTGACGTCCACCCCCAGATAGAGCGCACCTAACCACGCCCCGCCTACGACCGCGACCAGGCACGCGACGAACTCCAACGTAGTCAATCCCGTTCTGTCGGTTGGCGATTCGCTTGCGCGCAGAGATCGGCGGCGAATTTGTGAGTCCATCATGCCTTGCACTCCTTCTCAAATGAGTTGATCGCGCCAATTAGCGCATCGCGCGTTCCAAAAAGTGTAGAACGAGGGTAACGCCCGAGCCCCGAATCGCAGCGGAAAGCAGATGCTCCCAATAGCATCAAGCTAACGGTTAATCGCGTTAAAACGGCTGTATCATCGCTTCTGCACGCCGGGGAAACAGTTTCAAGTTCCTGCGCGGTCACCAAACGCTCTTAAGCAAAATGTCGTGGCTCTCACGCTTAAGTTGCTTGCTGTCGTTACCTGTGGGTAAATCGGAATAGCTCGCAAGTCGAAGGCGTCGTTCAATGGATGATCTACAGAACGCCGATGCGGAAAAGGGAACCGAATCGGCAGCCCCGCCACAATCGTTGGTTGTTGGAACTTTACCAACCACCTATAATTTGATGAGTTCCGCGACCTGCCCCCAGCAATGGGGGGGAATCGCGCAATGTTCAGCGTGGCGGCGTCTGAACTCCAACGCTTGCCTCGAAAGCCCGGGCCGTGTACGAACCAAGTGCGTCGCAACCAAATGATGCATCCAGCACGCAAGGGACGTGTCAACGTCCCAAGGTTCTCTGTCTAGGCGGTACTCACGACGCCCAAGTCGCCCTCCGCCAACGCTTTGGCGAAGAAGTGGAAGTCGTCGACGTGACCCCCGTGCGGGCACTCTCGCGTTTGGGAAGCGGCGACTACGTCGGCATTTATGCCGATGCCGATCACTTCGCGGAAGTCGTAAACGTTGCCCGCTTGGTGCAAAACGAGCGCATCCTCCAAGGCATGCCGGATGCCGTCGTTCTCCTGGGCGAAGACAATACAATCTTGTGGGCGAACGGTCGCGTACGCGAGTGGACCGGTCGCGAGGAAGTGGTCGGGCTCAGTTTTTACGACGTCATGGGCACGCCGGAAATCCTTGGCCCAGATTACTGCCCTTTTCAAACTGCGTTGGCCACCGGCCGGCCGAGCGGCTCGACGCTTCGTTGCTTCCAAAACCGCTACATGCGCGTTCACGCCGCACCCGTTTTTGACGGAAATGGCAATGCGCGGCACTTGGTTGTCACGATTCGCGAAGTCACCGACGAAATTCTGCAGCAGCAAAAACTTTCTGCCATTCACCAAGCGGGTATCGAGCTCGCCGATCTCACAACGGATGAAGTCGCCAAGATGAGCGTCGAGGAGCGCATCGAGCTTCTCCGGGCAAACATTCTGCACTGCACCCAAGACGTGCTGCATTACGACGTTGTCGAAATCCGAATGCTCGATCCGCAAACAAGGATTTTAGAACCCGTGCTGGCTGTGGGGATGACGTCCGAAGCCTCTGGCCGCGAGCTCCACGCCGAAGTGGCTGGCAACGGCGTCACCGGCTTTGTGGCCGCCACCGGCAAAAGCTACTTGTGCGAAGATGCGAGTGCCGACCCGCTCTATTTGGAAGGTTCCGTCGGCGCCCGCAGTTCACTGACCGTTCCAGTCATGCTGCACGATCGCGTCACCGGCACGCTGAACGTCGAGAGTCCTGAACCGCGCGCCTTCAACGAAAGCGATCTGCAATTCCTCGAAATCTTCGCCCGCGACGTGGCGATGGCCCTTAACACGCTCGAGTTGCTGGCCGCCGAAAAGGCAAGCACGGCTGCCGCGAGCGTCGAGGCTATTCACAGCGCCGTCGCGCTGCCCGTTGACGATATTCTCAACGATGCCTGCAATGTAATGGAGCGCTACATCGGCCATGAACCAGAGGTCGTTCAGCGGCTCCAGCAAATCTTGCGAAATGCTCGAGATATCAAGCAAGTGATCCAAAAAGTCGGTCAAGCGATGGCGCCGACCGAGGCTCAGCCCACGGCTGTTCGCTGCGAACCGCGGTCCATTCTGACTGGCCGCCGCATTCTCGTAATCGATGCGGACGAAAGCGTCCGCAGCGCGGCCCATGCGCTACTCGAGCGGTACCGCTGCATCGTCGAAACCGCTCATGATGGCAGCGAAGCGCAATTCATGGTCCGCAGTCTTTCCGCCGACCAGCACTATAATGCCATCATCTCCGATATTCGCCTCCCCGATATGAGCGGCTACGACTTGCTGCTCAAGCTCAAGGAAATGCTCGGCACCGTGCCGATGGCTCTCATGACCGGCTTTGGCTACGATCCGGGCCACTCGATCGTGAAAGCCCGCCAGGCCGGTTTGAAGGCCGTGCTCTACAAACCGTTCCGGCTCGATCAGTTGCTGGAAACTGTTGAGCAATTGGTCGTAGGCGACGGCGCGAAGCAGGCCGCCGACCGATAGACCCTGCCGGTCGTACTCGTCGCCGCGTTTTCGATTCATTCAGTTTCCATCGATCTCTCATTTTTAGAACGGATTCTTTTGGATGGCCGTGCCGCTTCTCATTCTTGGCGCGATCGGCCATACGGTGCTTTGGATAGCTCTGATCAACCGCGTCCACGCCATCGCGTTTGCCCGGAGATGGATTAACGCTCTAACCCTGCTTTTCCTGGCGCTGCTGGTGTTTGCGCCGTTGGCAGTCGCCGCGGCACTTTACTTCCACTACGCAAACGATTCCCCAACCAGTCGGTTTTTCGCATTTTTTGCGTGGGGATATCTCGCGCTCTGTACTGGCGTGTGTCTTCTGTCCGCTGCGCAGCGCATCTATTTGGCCGGTCATACCGAGCGCGCCGCCGCCCCGGCAAACAACCACACGCAGCGCATCAACTTGCGCTCAGAATTGGCAACATTCGCCGCACCGGGGTTTCCGACGCTGCTCAGCCGCCTTCCCGGCAACCAGGTGCTCACCATTTATGCGCAGGAAAAACAGATCGTGATCCCGCGTCTGGCGCCAGCTCACGTTGGTCTCCGCATCGCCCACCTAACCGACTTGCACATGTCCGGCCGATTCACGCAGGCATTTTTTGAACGCGTCGTAGAAGCCGTGAATGCGACAAGCCCCGATCTCATCGCCATCACCGGCGACATTGTCGAAGGCGACCGGTTTCTAACCTGGCTACCGCCCACGCTCGGGAAATTGCGAGCCAGAAACGGCGTCTATTACGTGCTTGGCAATCATGATCGCCGTGCGACCGAAAGCCACATCAAGTCGATCCTCGCCGAACAGCGCCTCATTCACGTGGGCCATGAGTGGAAAAAAGTAATTGTCCACGGTGCGCCGCTGATTGTCGCGGGTAACGAATTGCCGTGGTTTAAGCCCGCCGCCGATTTCTCCGCATGTCCTTCGAACACGGCAGATGGCTGGGCCACGCGCATTCTGCTTGCTCATTCACCGGATCAATTTCAGTGGGCTCAGCGGAACGATTGCGACCTGATGCTCGCGGGGCACCTTCATGGAGGCCAATGGCGGCTGCCCATCATCGGGGCCGTCACTTCGCCGAGCGCGCATGGCGTACGTTACGCCGCCGGAGTTTTTCGCGCTGGCAACACCGTAATGCACGTCAGCCGTGGCGTTGGTGGGCTGACTCCGCTCCGAATCAATTGCCCGCCTGAAATCGCGACGCTCGTCCTACGAGCCAAGGCTTAACCGAGCGCCACGCGCTCGTCGCCCGTGCTGCCGCAAATGCGGGGGCACTAGAAAAAGAAATCACACCTTCTCGATTTCAACGCAGATCCCGCCCGCGCGAATCGCTTTGTGCACGGGTGTGAACCACAGCTCATTCTTCCAACGCAAGCCGAGCGATTCACACATATCCATGAGGTGTCGTCGATTATAAGTGCGGCAATACCAAATTCGGCTCGTCCACGCTCCGGAGAAGTTATCTTCCGTCGTCAAGAGCAGCATCCGCCCTCCCTTGGCAAGCACGCGCGATAGTTCCCTCAAACCGTGTTCGGGCTCAGGCACATGTTCCAACACGTAGCCGCACGTAATCCCATCAAACGAAGCATCGGCAAAGGGCAGGGAAGTGACATCGGCAACCACGAACGCCGGCCGCTCGCTCTTCAGCCGCTGCCGCGCGCGGCGCAGCATCTGGGCGGAAAGATCGGTGCAAGTGATTTGAGTATCACGATCCGAAAACTCGAGCAGATGGCCAGCGATCTGACCGGCACCGCTGCCAACGTCCAAAATCGACTTCATCCCGCGGATATCGAACTTCCGGGTGCGAATCAGCCGCCGACCCAACTGAATGTGAAGCGACACTTTACTCGCCGTAGCGAGCAGCGCCCCCTTCTTGCCGCCATAAATGTCCTTGACCTTATTGCGATACTCGTCAGCCGAAACGCGGTGAATAAGATCGTTCTCGACGATGCGATTTATGGCGCCCATGCTAGGAATCGTCCCTAATCCGGCTCTCGGCTTACAAATATACTCGGCGATTGTAGATATACCATTCCAGAATCAATACGAACAGAGCACAACCCAGTACGATCTTCCACGCCTCGAATCTTGCCGGCGTCTGTCCAATCGTTGCCTGAACTTCGATATTCCCGATCTTGATATCCGCCGGTTTAATTGTTGAACTCTCACTGTCTTGCGTAGGCCGCACGCGGACATCGCTCTCTTGACGATCAAACAGGTTCACCGCGAACCGCTCGATCACCTGGTCGCCGCGCTTCACGTCGTAAACTCCAACCTGGCTGGTGTTCTGAAATTGGAACACGTCCTGAGCAGTTCGCCGCACAGCGTGTTCCTTTTTTGCCGGATCAATTACGGTTAGTTCCGCAATGTTCCCCGCCGTTCGAATTTCGACCGGCTGGCCCGGCCGAGTCGAAGCCAGTTGCGAGTCCTCCGTGCCCCCCGCCAAATACTCCAGCGTGTTGAGACAAAATGTCGGGAAGCTCAACATCCGAGGCCAATTCGTGTTCGCCGTTCGCGCGCCATCTGCCCCCTGGCCAAAAATTTCGAAGCCCAGCACCGCGTCCTGATAGGCATCTCGCGGTGCGACCGCCGCGATCGGTCCCGCCGTCGAATCGATCAGCACCGTTGCCCCTGGTGGCGGTTGCAGTACGATACTATCCGCGATCTCGACGTTTCCCAACTCGACGCTCGCGAGCATCGGGTGCGACCGGTCCCAATCCACGATCTGCGGACCCGACGCCTTCGGAGCCGGCGTGTCAGCCGCCGCTTCGCCGTCTTCCTGTTTAGACTTTTCATCTTCGACGCCGTCAGGCTTTTGACCACCGCGCCACGTCCGCCCCGGTGGCAATCGTCCGAAATACAGCGTGTTCGCTCGCGGCTGGCTCGCCGGCGCACACTGGTCGTACACGATGAGGTTATAGGCCCCGGCTTCCGAATCGCGCTTGTACGAATCGCTCGTCAGAAATTCCGGCTTTTCAAACTCGATCGTGCCCAACTTGTGCGCCCGCTCCGTTGCCAATGCCACTTCCAATGCCACGTTCCCGGGAGTTACCACGAGCACTCGGCCCGGCTTCTGATCGTTTAGCGCCGCATAGGCAATATCGTCCTGCTCCAACACATCGTGCTTCGAAGGCGTGTCCAACTCGTATTTCAACCGCGCCACGAGCTTGCCGGCAGGAGCATCTGCCAGCGGGAACACCACACCCGCCGATTCATTGGCAGGAACATTCACTTCCTTCGCGTCCAAAAAGCTCCCGTCCAGCTGAATCTCGACCGTCGCTTTGTGGGCACCGTCGGTAAAATTCGCAACCTGCACAAACGCCTGCCGTTGCTCCGGGTGCGCGTCGCTCCGCCGCGTCGTAAACGCCGTGATCGCCAGATTCTTCGCCGCCAGCGAACCCAATGGAATGTAATACGGCTTCAAATTGCCGAGCGAAAAGCCCTTTACGCTCTCGAATCGCCCGTCGCTGAATATGTAGACTGTCGCCGGCTGGGCTTCGACCACATCGATTTCCTTGTCGCCTTCCTGAATCGGCATCCGACTCGGGTTTGCCAAGCCATCGGCAAGCTCTAGCGCCCCTTTGAGGTCCGTCCCGCGCACCGTCGGCTCGATTGTCTCCAGCCGCTCGCGCAGCAAACGGCGATTGTTCGTGAATTCCTGCACAACTTGTGGCGTATCCGCAAAGCTCACAAGCATCGCCGTCATGCCCGAATCCATCTGGTCAATTAGCCCGCCTACGAGTTTCTTCGCTTCATCGAGCCGATTCTTGGCCCCGTCGACATCGGTCGACGACATACTCTCCGAGTTATCGACCAAGAAAATGAATCGCTCCCCATCCAGCTTCGAACTCTCCCACCCCGGCCGCAGCAGCGCGAGCATCGCGAGCGCCACCAGCAACAACTGCAAAAACAGCAACAAATTCTGCCGCAACCGCTGCCACAAACTGTTGACGTGCATGTCCTCAATCGAACGCTTCCACAAATAAGTGCTGGGCACTTCCAGCGGCTGCCGCTTGAGCTTCAAAAAATACAGCGCCAAAATCGCCGGCGGCACCAGCGCAAGCAGCCCCCACTGCCACGGCGAAAGCGTATTATAGAAAAACTCAACCATCGCGCGCAATTCATCGCTTGCGGTTTAGCTCGACCGCGACGGCGAGCCCTACCTCACCAACCCCCGCCGCCGCAAATAACTCCCAATCAAATCTTTCACCGGCGTCTGATTATTGGCCAGCAAATAATTCATCCCCCGCCGATTACAAAACTCCTGCGCTCCTCCAACAAACGCATTGAGCGTCGATTTATATCGAGCCAACAGCGGCGCACTCACCGTGATTTCCGCAATGTCCCGGTCCTCCACATCGACCAGCTTGAGATCGCCCTTCACATCCGGATCGATCTCTTCCTGGCTCAGCACCTGAATCACATATACATCGACTCGCTGAGACACCAAGAACCGCAACGCGGATTCATAACCGGCCTTGTCCATCAAATCCGAGATCAGCACCACGATCCCTTTACCTGCATTCCGCAGACAGAAATTCTTCACCCCCTCGGCAAGCGATGTCGTCTCCCCCGCTTCGATGCTGTTAAGGTACTCCAACATCCGCCATACACTTTTGCGGCCACGTAGCACCGGCCCACGCTGATTCGAAAGCTGTCCCAGCGTCTCGATCCGCACGCGATCCGTGCGGATCAGCCCGACAAACCCCAACGCCGCCGCCAACTGTTTCGCATATTCCAGTTTCGTCGGCGTGCCAAATCCCATCGACAAGCTCGAATCAATCAGTGTGAAGAAGTGTAGGTCCTCCTCCTCAAGGAAAAGTTTGATGATGAGCTTGTCCAACCGCGCGTAAAGATTCCAATCGAGCGACCGCAAATCGTCACCCGGCACATAGCTGCGAAAATCGGCGAATTCAACGCTCTGCCCCTTGCGCTTGCTGCGCCGCTCACCCTTCATCCGGCCACGAAAAACCTTGCGCGTCACAAGCTCCAGTCGTTCAAGCTGAGCCATGAGATCCGGCGGCAGAAGATTTGATTCGGTTACGGGCATGAGCATTGCAGTGTTTGGATGTGATTTACTTCAGCAAGCCACGGAAGCAAACGAGAATCAGTGCAACGATTACGAGCACCGCCGGCAATAACGGAAAAAGATTTGCGATAAACTCCGACCGGCCCGTAGGCATACCGGGCCACACTCGCGATCGCTTTCGTGAATTCTCGTCGTCGCTCATTTCTTCGCTGCCGCCTCCGCCGGCTTCGCAGCTTTCGTTTCTTCCGCCTTCTCCGGCACCTTCTGCAGAATCTCGATAAGCACCTTATCCGGATTAATCCCTTCCGCCTCCGCCTCGAAATTGAGAATCACCCGATGCCGCATCGCCGGCAGAAACACGCGCCGCACATCTTCGAAGCTCACGTTGTATCGCCCACTCAACAATGCTCGCACCTTCGCCGCCAGCGTCAGTGTCTGCGCGCCACGCGGGCTGCTTCCCCAGCGCAGGTACTGATTCGTAATCGGCACCGCAAACGGCCCTTCCGGATGCGTCGCCAGCGTTAGCCTCGCCACGTAATCCTGTACGTGCGGCGCGAGAATCACCTCCCGCACGAGCTGCTGCCACTTCACGATCTCCGCGCCATCCATCACCTTGTCTGGGTTAACGGAAGTCCCCTTGGTCGTCCGGTCGATAATCGTGTTCAATTCCTCACGGCTCGAATAACCCACGACCAACTTGAAGAAGAACCGATCCAATTGCGCCTCGGGCAGCGGATAAGTACCTTCCTGCTCAATCGGATTTTGCGTCGCCATCACAAAGAACGGCGGCTTCATCTGGTATACGTTTCCGGCGATGCTCACCGACTTCTCCTGCATCGCTTCGAGCAGCGCTGATTGCGTTTTCGGCGTCGCCCGATTGATTTCATCCGCCAAGCAAATCTGCGTAAAGATCGGTCCCTTCTGAAACTGAAACTCGCGCTTCCCCAATTGATCTTCCACGATCATGTTGGTGCCCAAAATATCCGCGGGCATCAAGTCCGGCGTGAACTGAATCCGCGAAAAGTCCAGACTCAAGGTCTGCGAAAGTGTCCGCACAAGCAGCGTCTTACCCAGTCCCGGCACGCCTTCCAGCAGGCAGTGCCCACCAACAAACAGGCACGTCAGCACGCCATGCACGATTTCATCGTGCCCCACAATGACGCGACCTAGCTGCTGCTGCACAGCCTTGTAGCGTTCCGCAAACTGCGCCGCCCGTTTTTCGATCGATTCAACAGATGACATATGAAATAGTTGCTGGTTAAGGGTTGCGTATTGAGTGAAGGCGAGACTAGCCTAATTCGCTATTCTCTTCTCGTACTCATGAGTTGTCTTCTTCGTGTCCTTCGAGGCAAAATCTTCCGACCGCTAATTTTCCGGCGGCTTATCCTGCGGCCGATCCTGCCAAACCTGCTTCTTTGCTTTGAGCAACCGTGACGTATACGAGTCCGGGTCTTCCGTCCCCGCCGCTGGCTTCGTCGGCGCGGGCGGCGGAGGGGCCGGCACCGTCCCTTTCGCCTCGGCAGCTTCCATCGCATTCGGATCAACCGGCGCCGCCCCGTTCGGTTCGAACCGCGTTGCCGCCCGGCGGCTCTCGATCGACTGCTCCACCTCCGCCTTCCGACTCCGCAGCCGCGACATCATCTCCGGCGCCCCTTCATGCCGTTCGCGCCGTAACACAATGTCCACCATCCGCGTCCAAATGGGAACCAGCCATTGTAGATTGACTTGCACCCGCCGCACGAACACATCGGCAAAAAAACAGCACGCGGCCGCCATCACCAGCCATGGCCAGATATCCTGCGTCGCCACCGCCTGTTGCAAATCGCGCCGGAAAGGATTGATGGCCAACTGTGGTTTTAGTTTTTCCTCCGCCTTTTCTTTATCATCGGGAACCACCGGCAGCGGCGGAATCAACTTCCCAGCCTCACCCTTCTTCGCCGGCAATTCGGCGATCG
>DATBAY010000369.1:0-18653 GCA_036271295.1 Lacipirellulaceae bacterium
CAACATCCCGCCCGCCATGAGTGAGATGGAGCTCACGCAACACATGGCCGCCCTCTCTGCTAAAAACGAGCACGCCGGCTCCAAAGTCTGCTTCCTCGGCGGCGGCAGCTACGACCACTTCATTCCGGCTGCCGTTGATGAGCTTGCTGGCCGCGGCGAATTTTACACTTCCTATACGCCGTACCAGGCCGAAGTCAGCCAAGGCAACCTGCAGGTCGTCTTCGAGTACCAATCGCTCATCGCGCGCCTCACCGGCCTCGACGTATCCAACGCCAGCCTCTACGACGGCGGCAGCGCCTCGGCCGAAGGCGTCCTCATGGCTGTCAGCAGCACAAATCGATACGGCAAAGTTGTCGTCGCTGAAAGCGTCCACCCCGAGTACCGCCAAACGATCGCGACGTACTTGAAAGATATTGGCGTCGAAGTAGTCACCGTCGGCACACCGAAAGGTGTAGTAGATCCGAAGGAGTTGGCCGCCGTCGTCGATGACAAAACCGCGTGCATCGTCGTCCAACAACCTAACTTCTTCGGTTGCATCGAAGACGCCGCCTCACTCGCTACGATCGCCCATGACGCCGGCGCACTCGTCGTCGCCGCGTTCGATCCGATCAGCCTCGGCCTTCTGAAACGCCCCGGCGATTGGGGTGCCGACATCGCCGTCGCCGAAGGTCACACGCTCGGCACACCCATGCAATACGGCGGCCCGTTCCTCGGCATCCTCGCCTGCCGCGAAAAACTCATCCGCCGCATGCCCGGCCGCATCGCCGGCGAAACCGTCGATCGCCGGGGCAAACGCTGCTTCGTCCTCACGCTCCAAACCCGCGAGCAGCACATCCGCCGCGAAAAAGCCACCAGCAACGTCTGCACCAACCAAGGCCTCTTCGCTCTCCGCGCGACAATCTACCTCTCGCTCTTAGGCCCGCAAGGACTCAAAGAAACCGCCAATCTCTGCCTGCAAAAATCCCGCTACGCTGCCGACCAACTTTGCGGCCGGGGTGCCACTGCTGGCTCGCCCAGCAGCGCTTCTCGTTTCGAACTAGCTTTTGCCGCCCCCACCCTAAAAGAATTCGTCATCCGCGACAAACAAAACCGTGTCGACGAGCTTATCGATAAATCCCTCTCCGCCGGCTTCCTCGCTGGCGTCGCCCTCGGCCAGTGGTACCCAAAACTAAAAGATTGCTTCCTCATCGCAGTGACCGAGAAGAGGACCAAACAAGAAATTGATGCGTTCGCCAAATCGCTAGCCCAGAATTGAGCCACGAAGGCACAAAGTACTCGAAGAACAATTAGTTACCCGACTCTTCTTTATGTCCTTCGTGCCTTTGTGGTTAAAAAATAAACGATCCACTATGCGTAACACCCGCGATACAAAACTCCTGTTCGAACTCTCCGAATTCGGCCGTCGCTCGCACCGCCTGCCGAAGTGCGACGTGCCCGAATCGCCCATCGACAAACTCTTGCCCGCAAGCGCCCTCGCCGCCGCGCCCCCCGCCCTCCCCGAGCTCAGCGAGCCGCAAGTCGTGCGGCACTTCGCGAACCTCTCGCAGCTCAACATGAGTGTCGACACGCATTTCTACCCGCTCGGTTCGTGCACGATGAAGTACAACCCCAAGCGCAACGAGCGGTGCTGCCGCATGCCGGGTTTTGGCGATGTGCATCCCTACCAACCGGAATCCACGCTGCAAGGCATGCTGCAGCTTCTTTACGAGATGCAGGAGTATCTTAACGAAATCTCCGGCCTCGACGCGTGCTCCTTACAACCCGCCGCCGGCGCTCATGGTGAACTCACTGCCTTGTGGGTCGCCGCCGCCTACTTCCGCGATGTTTCTTCGAAGACCGGTAGCGAAAAACGCACCAAGGTCTTGGTACCCGATAGCGCCCACGGCACGAACCCCGCCAGCGCCACCATGGCCGGCTTCGACACGGTCACCGTGAAAACTTTGCCGACCGGCTCGCTCGACATGGACGACCTCCACCGCCATCTCGACGACAAAATCGCCGTCTTCATGATCACGAACCCGAACACGGTCGGCATCTTCGAACCGAAGATGAAAGAGATTGCCGAAGCTGTCCACAAACGCGGCGGCTTGGTCTACCTCGACGGCGCCAACATGAATGCCATTCTCGGCATCGCCCGCCCCGGCGACTTCGGCGCCGACATGCAGCACTACAACCCTCACAAAACCTTCAGCGGCCCCCACGGCGGCGGCGGCCCCGGCGCTGGCCCGATTTGTGTTCGCGATTTTCTTGCGCCTTATCTGCCCACCCCAGTCGTGGTGATGGAAGAATCCGCAACCCGAAATCCGAAATCCGAAATCCCCATCTTCCGCCTTGATTACAACCGCCCCAAATCCATTGGCCGCGTCCGCGCCTTCTTCGGCAACACTGGCGTACTCGTCCGCGCATACTGCTACATTCGCACCCACGGCCCCGATGGCCTCCGCCGCGTGAGCGAAAACGCCGTCCTTAATGCCAACTACTTGCTCAGCCGCGTAAAGCATTTTCTACCGGTGCCGCAAGGCGACCGCTGCATGCACGAATTCGTCGCCACGGCGTCAAAATTGAAAGCCGAAAAAGGCATCTCGGCGATGGACCTCGCCAAGCGCCTGCTCGATTTCGGCTTCCACGCGCCGACCGTCTACTTCCCGCTCTCCGTGAAAGAATCGATCATGGTCGAGCCCACCGAAACGGAAAGCAAAGAAACGCTGGACGCTTTCGCCGAAGCGCTCTTCCGCATCATCGAAGAAGACGCCGACACGCTCCACGACGCGCCGCATACGACGCCTATCAGCCGCCCCGACGATGTCCGCGCCGCTCGTCAGCCGATTCTCGTGTATCGGGAGAAATAGACATCGCCCTCAGCGACGAAGAATTTCTGCGCGCGTTCGAAGACTGCTCTTTACCGTTCAGCGAGTGGACCCATCGAGCGCACTTCAAGGTCGCATATCTCTTCCTGCAGCAGAATACGTACAACGATTCCCTCGCCAAAATTCGCCGCGGCATTAAGGCTTACAACGCGGCCAACAGCGTCGTCGAGAGCGATACGACAGGATACAATGAAACGACTACTTGCGCGATGACCCAACTCGTCGCCGCGACAATGGCTGCTTACGGGCCATTCATGCCGACGCCGAATGCCGACGCGTTTTGCGATACACATCCGCAGCTACTAACGAAACAAATTCTGCGGTTGTTCTACTCGCCCGCACGCCGCGTCCAATTGAACGCCAAAACCGAGTTCGTCCCGCCCGATCTAGCCGCGCTTCCCCGCGTGATTGAATAGAAATCCGACGCCGTGGATATTCGCCTCATCATCGATCCGCCACAAGAAGGCGCGTGGAACATGGCCGTCGACGAAGCACTGCTTCTCGATGCCGTCGATAACGGCAACTCCACATTCCGCTTTTACGAGTGGAACGAACCCACGCTATCGCTCGGCTATTTCCAACCATATGCCGACCGCAACCAGCACGCCGCGAGTCGCAATTGTGCCGCCGTCCGGCGGCAATCCGGCGGCGGCGCGATCCTGCACGATCGCGAGCTCACTTATAGCTTGGTCTTGCCGCCCGGGCATCCACTCGGCCGAAACACGGCACAGCTTTACGACGCCGTCCACAAGGCTTTCATCGCCGCCATCAACAGATGTGAATCGCACGGTGGCCCAGGTTCAAACCTTCGCTGCCGAGGTTGCCAAGCAGAATCGAATGCCGCCGACGAACCCTTCCTGTGCTTCCAACGCAAATCGCCGGGTGATGTGATTCTGGTTTCACCAGATATCACAATTGCCGCCCGCGAACCTTCACGGAAAGTGCTCGGCAGCGCCCAGCGTCGCCACCGTGGAGCGATCTTGCAGCACGGTAGTCTGTTGTTGCAAACGTCGAGTTCCGCCCCCGAACTCCCCGGACTCGGCGACCTTACCAGCCACTTGTTAAATGTCCCGCAACTAGTCTCGGCCGTTTGTGCTGAACTAACGACCGCATTTAGTCTCCGATTTTTGCCCTCCCAACTCTCCGTCGAACTGCAATCAAAAGCGGCGGAAATCGCGAATACCAGATATAGAACGCCTTCCTGGACAAATCGTCGTTAAGGCGGACTTGGCGACTGCCGACACTAAGGCTGGACGCTCCTAGCGAACACACCCTACCGATGAGTAGGGACGCACCCACTGTCGACTTGCAGCTCAGATTTCATAATCGAAGGGCTCGGCCCGAGTGTTCCGCGAGTTCTATTGTGTCCACCCAGGAGGGGCGGTATGCTGGACAGCGAAATCCCCCAGAATATTACAAAAACTGAAGAAAGGTAGCTTCATCCTGTATATGATTTAATTGAAGCCTCATCGCAACGCGTGGCATATCCATTGCTATTATCCCGGCGGCAATCGTCGCCAATCTCAGATGCCGCAGCCGTTTGCCCTCCGCAAATGCTGGTCTCGATTTGTAGAATTCTATTGTCAGCGGATTAAGGCAAAGAATCGATGAAGTTGAAATTAGTCGTACTGGCAGGCGCAAAGGAAGGCCTCGAAATCCCGTTGAAGAAAGAAAAATTTCTCATCGGGCGGGCCAAGGAGTGCGCGCTGCGTGCCGGTAGCGAAGCGATTAGCCGCCAACACTGTGCGATCACGCGTCATGCGGATCATTACACGGTGAAGGATCTCGGCAGCCGTAACGGTACGTACGTGAACGACGAGCGGATCGCCGCCGAGGTACCACTCGTCGCCGGGAATGAACTGCGCGTCGGGCCGCTCAAATTCCATGTCGAGATCCTGACGGAAAAGACAGCCAAACCAGAAACTGCCCCGCCGGCAGCTCTGCCTAAGCTCGCCCCCGCCAATGGCAGTACCAAGAAGCAGCCACCCGTTAAGGATATGGCGGATGTCGTGCAACGCACGATTAACAAATCAGACAACAAGAGCGAGGACGATGTGTCCCGCTGGCTGTTGGGAATCTCGGAGCCAGTGGATGAACGCCAGGCGCTAAAGCAAACGCAATCGTTGAAGGCTGACGAAACTAGCGCGTCGATGAATCGGGTGACTATGTCCGAGTCTTCAACAATTGAAGACGTATCAAAGGTCCTTCAAGCCGGCGAAGAAGACGAAGCCGATGCAGTGACCAACGGCGAACCGGGGACCGAGGATGTGAAGCTGGAGGAAGGCAGCGGCGTTTGGAAATGGCTCAAACGCGGCAAGGCGGGTCCGACGAAAAAGGAACCCGGCAAGCTTCCACCCCGTTCCGACCAGGGCCCCACGAAGGATAGCCGGTCGGCCGCGGCCGACATCTTGCGCGAAATGCAGCGCCGCCGCTAGCTTGAACCTCCCTTTTCCTCACTCCGCTAGCGAAGTACGATGCTCTTAGTGTCGTCCGCGCAGGCGGCTGGTTGGGTTCGTTCAGGCTTTGCTATTCCGCTGATTTTTCTGCTATGAGCAAAAACCGCATTTCGGAACGCCGCGTCGCCGGCCTGTTGGGCTTTGCGTTCGACGCCGAAGACGGCCACAAACGCATCACGCGTGGCCAGAATTTTCTTTTGGCTGGCGGCTCCGAGGAAACTCACGGCCTGATGCGCGAAACCATCATTAAGGTCAACGAAGAACTCGATGCTCGCGGCCTCGATCTGGCGGACGTCTCGCCAGATGAACTCCGCGACTTGCTCAACGATGCCCAGGATTAGTTCTGCGAGCAGCAGAACTCGCTGATCTCAGTCGTCATCGGCTTGGCGGAAGCTACGGAAGCCGTAATTGGCGCACCGCCTGTTACCGGCGAAAGCTTCACATAACCGAGCGATTGAATTACTTCCAGCACTTCGCTGCAGGTAGGGAACATGCGGCCACTCTTCCGCTTGTAGTCATCCAAAGCGTTCATGAACTCAACTTCCTGGTCGGTGTAGTCTCGCTCGCAGGTGGTCGGGTCGATCTGGCGGCGGCGGCTGACCTTTTGGCGGCGTTCCAACGGTGGGGCGGCAACGACTTCTTCGGCCTCCATTTCCTCGTCGCGGCGTTCCTTGCTACGGCGGCGATCAATGGTGACTGCGTCATCGCCTGTTTCAATCGCACCGCGGGGGGCGGACTTCTTCATCGAGCGGGCGGAGGTCTTCTTGCTGGTCTTCGTTGCCGTTTTGCTTTGTGCCACCGTGAGGGTCTCCTGTGGATCGGGGCCGGGTCGGCCGCGGGGGATTTGATTCGTCTGAGGTCGGGGTCGGGGACCTGACCGTTCGGACGCAATTTGCCGTTGTGGAAGAATTGCACTGGGAACAAATCTAGGCATCGGAAATCCGTCTGCGGGAAGTACAGCAATCAGGAAAAACAGGCAATTTGCACAAATGTAACGGGTGGTATGGATATGACGGGTTGGCGAAACTCTCCGGGTGTGCTGGCAGTCGGTAGAACTGGTCGCTGAAGCGACCAGTTCGTTTGTGACGCCGCGGGCAGGCGGGGGAAGTTGGCTTGCCGGTTTGGGCCGGCGTTGGTACTCTTCGCCGCCAATTACCCGGCGACCCGCACGTGCCGGCGAACTTGTCTTAGCGCTCTTTCCGTTGCGAGCAGAACTTTGTTCAGGATCCAGAACGAATCCCGCCAAGTGTTAGGTGCCGAACGGTCGGCTTGCGCCGGCGGGTACTTGTTGGCGTTGGTGCTGGGGTACCTGGCGGTGGCTTCGGGGTGCAGCAACATTCAATCGCAGGCGGCGAATGTGGAGGGTGTGAAGCTCTACCAGCAAGGCAACTACCAACAGGCGTCGGACAGCTTCCAGCAGGCGATAGCTCAGAATCCGCGGTCGCCCGAAGGGTATTACAATCTGGCGGCGTCGCTGCACAAAACGGGCACGCTGTACAACCGGCCGGCCGATTTGAAGCAGGCGGAAAACCTGTACAACCAGTGCCTTGAGCGTGATCCGAACCACGCCGAGTGCTATCGGGGGCTGGCCGTGTTGCTGACCGAAACTGGCCGGCAGCAGGACGCGTTTAACCTTCTGAACCACTGGGCGGGCAACAGTCCGCAATCTCCGGAGCCGAAGATCGAGCTCGCGCGGCTGCTCGAGGAATCAAATCAACCTGAGCAGGCGAAAGCTCAACTGGTGGATGCGCTGACGATTGATCCGCACAATGCCCGGGCGCTCACGGCGTTAGGGCGGTTGCGAGACCAATCGGGCGATCACACGCAGGCGTTGGCCAATTATCAGCGCTCACTGAACGAGAATCGCTTCCAGCCAGAAGTGGCGGCTCGGATTGCTCAATTGCAGGGCGCCGCGGCGGCTTCTGGTGCGCCGCCGGCCTCGATTGCGCCGGCGGCCGAAGCTCATACGGCGACGGCTTCGCAGCCGCCCGTGCGATACTAGCATTCCGGAGCGTTCTTACTTTTGCGTGCTGCCTCTTGCAGCTGCGCCGCACCGGTTCCGGAACCGGTGATACCCACGGGGCGTGGATATTGTTCGGCGTGCGCTGCGACGTCAAAACAGTAAGTCTTTTGCGAGCAACGCTTTTGTTTTTGGCTCGGCCCGGAAATGCTCACAACTCAATTTTTGAGACAAAAATCGAGGCCCGCAGTACGAACTCGAATGCTTAACGTGTTGCGGGAGTGCGGGATACGTCGAACATGGGCTTTGCCGCAGTGCGAATATTGGGACTTTAGAGCCCGTTTGGAGCGCGTGGTATGGATCAAAACTCAATTCCGTTGCTCGCGCATAATCTCATTGGAACCGCGTGATCCGGTTGTGCCTAAAACTTCGGCACGAAATGCACTGGCGAAGGCAGTGTCGCCCAGACGCACCGCAATCCGGCCGACCGTTGCGGTCTTGGTGGAGGTTCAATCGCTAGATTTTCAAAGAACGATCGTCTGCGCAGTGCGGCGTGCGATAATCCTATCACGTTACTGTTTATTTGTCCATGCTTATTTTCGGCCACATCGCATTTAGAGATTTACAAATGCCTGATGAGGTTGACCGCGAGGTGCACGCCGTAAGACGACACTGCTGGGCAAGCCAGCAGTGCCCCCCGTAATGGCGGCCGATTGCCGCCTGCCACGTTTTGCGATGGATTGGCAGCAGCGAAGAGCCTGGAGGCGCGAGGGTTCGGCCTGAAACTGTTTCACGATCGACCCAGGCGAGCAGAGTTGCTTTGAATCTTCTTAATTTTCGAGTGTTCCGCCGAACGTTCCGTAACACCACGGGGCAAATGACATTACAATTCGTATAGCGGGAATCACCCTGCAACTCATCGGCGGCTCGTCGCGCACTTCTGCGCTTTGCGATATTAAGTCGGGCTTGAATCTTCAGTTTCCAGTCGGCACTTCCGTGGTTGGAGAAAGGCTCGCAGCGAGTTGAGGAATGTTGGAATGAACCAAAAATCGACCCGATATCGACTGGGCTTCACGTTGGTCGAGCTGCTGGTGGTCATTGCGATTATTGGAATCCTGGTCGCGCTGCTCCTGCCGGCAGTTCAGGCGGCCCGCGAAGCGTCGCGGCGGTCGTCGTGTCTTAATAATTTGCGGCAGCTTGGGCTGGCCTGCCACATGTTCGAAAGTGCCAACAAGGTGTTTCCGACCGCGGGGGGGGACGTCGAGCAGTTTTCTAATACTCCTGAACTCTCGAAGGCTATCTATGGCTTTGAGGGCGCCAGTTGGATGTACCAGATCCTTCCGCACATCGAACAAAAGTCGTTGTACGACTTACGAAAAGGAGATGGCGGCGCCAACGCCGGGTTCACAGTGACCGGTCTTTCCGAAATTCAGGTCTCGTTGTTTAACTGTCCATCGCGCAGCGCGCGTTTTGCGACGATCGGCACGGATGTGTATGCGCTCAATGACTATGCAGGCGTGATGTCCAGTTGGAATGATCCGGGGTGGAACGGTTTTGCGTGGCAGATTTCCGCCGATCCGAATCTTAACGAGCAAACGGTCGTGTGGACGGGCATCTTGGCGAAGGGGGGACAGGTCAATAAAAATTCGACGCCTCCGAAAATCTGGAAATTTGGCGCGGTCGGTTTCAAAACTATCCTCGACGGCGCATCGCACACCATTCTGCTGGCCGAGAAATCGGTTTCGTCGCAATATTACACCATACCCAGCAGCAATCCCTGGCCGTTTTGGGAAGTATACGGCTACTACACGGGCGCCGATTGGCCGGTCATGCGAATGTTCGGGGCCAAGACGCAGGGCGCTAGCAGCCCGAGTCCGGAAGTTGCGGTGCTCGGCGACAACGCGCGCCGTTCGCCGCCCCTGCCTGCGGCGGAATATGGCTTCGGCTCGGCCCATCCCGGCGTGCTCTGCGCCGTTTTCGGTGACGGCGGCACGCGCTCTATTTCGCAGTCTGCCGATTTGATCGTCCTCGATCAACTTGGTAAGCGGTCCGATCAAACGACCCCCTCGCTCGATAGTCTTTAGGCCGGCTTAATTTGCGGATGAATTCTTCCTTGCAGGGCGTTAGCGTGCGTAACTTCAAATCAATTCGGTTCGTATCTCTATGCGGCGTCGTGTTCGCAGCAGTGTTGACCGGCTGCAGCAGCAGCACAAACCCCGATGCGGCGATTGCGCGAGTCAACGCAACGAATATCCAGCGGCTGGCGAATCTTTATTTCACGTATCAGTCGCAACACGATTGGCACGGGCCGGCCGACGAAGCCGAGTTCAAATCATTCCTTCACAAATACAATCCGCACAAGCTTAGCCGCATCGGCGTCGACCCGAACGCACTCGATAAGCTTTTCACGAGCGAACGAGACGGGCAGCCGTTCAAAATTCGTTACGGGGTGCAGGGCAGCGCCATGGGTTCTTCGGCGCCGGTCATCTTCGAGTCCGCGGGCGATGGTAAGAGTCGACTGGTCGGCTTCCTGGACATGCAGCAACGCGAGGTGGAAGAGCCGGAATACAACACGCTGTGGTCTGACACGGCATCGCACGCGCCGCATCGAGAAAAGCGGTGATGACAGGATTAGGCCACTCTAAGACCGGATCCGAACCGCCCGCGCAACGAACAATTCTAAATTTTAGAAATTGCGTTTTTTGCAGAGGCAAAAGCGATCTTTTTTCTCTATCGGAGCGTTGAAATAAGTGGCTGGATTGAGTGCGGCCAGATCATACTCAATCTTGTCGCCGGCGAACTAGGAACGAGAAGACTTAGTTGTTCGCCCCCTCTGCGAATGGACCAAGCGCGCAGTGCCGCGTTCTCGCGCCGGCGATTCTCACCCTTGTTTGCTCCGCCGCCAGCGGCGGAATTCCTACCATGAGCTTTCTGCCGTTTCGGAATTGGAATCGAAAGTCACACGTTCGACCGACATCTCGCCGCGCTCGAGCGCCGCACTCCCGAAGGCTCAGCGTGGAGCATTTGGAAACGCGACAAATGCTTTCGGTGACGTTGGGATCATTGAGCGACGTCGAAGTCCCCGGCGGCAAATCGGTGCTCGTGCCGCTCAACGGCGTGGACTCGGGTGGCGGAGCGGTCACATATTCTTTTTCGAGTACCGACCCAAGCATCCAAGTGTCGCTCGTGTCGCCAACGAGCAAAAGTTTGTCGATCGTCGTTGATGGAACAGACAAAGACGGCAACGAGTTCGATGGCACGTTGGTCTTGCACTTGTTCGAGGACTTGTCGCCGACGACGACCGCTCGCATTGAAGCGTTGGTAAATCAGAGTTACTACAACGGGCTGGACTTCTTCCGCGTGCTCGATGGATTCGTGGCGCAAACCGGCAACAACGGCGCGGGGGATACAGGCCAGTCGTTTTCCGATGAATTTAGCACCAGCCTCACATTCACCAGCCCCGGTTTGCTGGCGATGGCTAATGCCGGGCCCGATACGAATGACGCGGAGTTTTTCATCACGGCAATTGATAAGGCTGGAACCACAACGCCGGTGGCACTCGCCGACATGCATCAGGATCTCAATTTCAAGTACACGATTTTCGGCCAACTTGTGAGCGGCTTCGACACGTTCGAAAAGATCATGTCGACGACCGTATCGGAAAATGCGGACCAGACTGAAGACAGCGTACCCGTTAACTCGATCAGAATTATCTCTGCAACGCTGGTCGATGACCCGCAGCACGCGGTTTTGAAGGTATCTGCGCCTGCTAGTTTGGATGGAACCGTTCAGTCGATCACGGTGACAGCGACGAATGCAGCTCAGGAATCCGCGCAGACCTCGCTCGTTGCCACGATCGAGACGGACAATACCATCGACCCGCCGTTTTTGGGCTCGATTGCAAACCAAACGGTCGACGCGGGAAATGCCGAGTCGTTTTCCCTGAGTTCGACCGATCTCTCGGCGCAAGGAGTCGCGTACACGGTCGTCGATCCGACCACCTTTGCCACACCGGCGAATGTCACGGTGAGTGTCAATCAAACGTCGGGCGTAGTGACCCTAACGCCTAAGGCCGGGTTTACGGGCACGATCAACCTGCTTGCCGGCGTGCGAGCGGCGAGTGCAGTGGACCTGAAGAAAAGTTACGACACGCAGGCCTTTACGCTGACGGTAAATCCGGGCAGTGACTCTGGCGGCGGTGATTCCCCGGCGGCACCCACCGAATTAGCGGTGAATAGTGCTGATGCTGGTACGTTCGATAGCGAGGGCTATGTCAGCACGGCCACACCAACGCTGACGGCGACGGCCGAGGCCGGCGCCACGGTGCAATTCACCGTGGACGGGGCGGTCGTCGCCACGGGTACGGAAACTGCGACCGGCTCCGGGGAGTATTCGGCCACGATTCCGGCGGGAACACTCGCTGTCGGCGCAAATTCGGTCACAGCGAAGGTGACCGATGCCTCGGGCGCAAGCCCCGATTCGACCGCGATGTCGTTTGTCTACGCGCCCGACTACGCGAGCGGCGTGTATGTGGTACCGGGCGGACCGGGAACATCGCAGACGTTAACATTCGATTGGACATCAAAAAACGCTTCGTATAACAACGAATTCGGCTTCTTCATCGTCGATTCGGCCGACGGCTCGATCGGCGGAATCGCGCCGGGCCAGGCCGGCTACGCCCAAGTGGCACTTAGCAGCTCAACAAAGCAGGTGGTTTTTAGCAAAGGTCAGAAAGCGGGAGCGACGATCAATGTCACGCTTGAGGGCGGGCAGATGATCGTCTTCTATCTGATCCAAAACAACACGACCGCGAATTTCTTATCGAAGAATCCGACCGACACGATTGGCGGGAACAATAGTGCGAGCGCGCCGCTGGCATTCTTCAGTTTGGAGGCGGCCAATCCGGACAGCAAACGACATGCGCAAATCATCGCCGATTCGGAAACTGGCAACGTGCAATATAATTGGGAGGATCTAATCAATCTTGGGGATGCGGACTTCAACGACTCGGTGATCTCCGCGCATCTTTCGAGTGCGGAAATCCAATCGGCGACGCTCCACGCACCCGGGAGCGGTGACGGAGACGTTACTCTCTCCGCGACATTGAAGAGCGAAAAACAGTCGACGCCCGATGGCGACGTGGGCGCTTACTTCGTTGACAGCCCGAGCGGGGCGATTGGAGCGTTAAATCCAGGAGACGCCGGATATGCGGCTGCGGCACTTGCTACGGACAATTTCCAGGTGCTCTTTGCCAGTGGCGGCAGCGGAAGCAAGTCGATCACTGTACCGGCTGGAAAATACTTGGCATTTTTTGCGATCACGAGCGGCACGGTCGACAATTTCCTGACGAGCAATCCTACAAATTCCACCAGTGGCCCGAGCGCGCTATTCTCCTTCGATTCGGCAAACCCGGATACGACGAATCACTTCCGGTGGTATTCGCCGCGGCAGCAAGCAACGGATCCTAACGCGACGGAATTGCATGTCATGACGACCGTCAATGGAAGTGCAAACGACTTCGACTCCTTCGCGATTGACTTGATGTTCGTGGCCCAAGGGTAGCACGAGACGGGTCGATGACGCACGCTTGGCGCTAGTGTAGCCCGACAACGCTGCTTGGTTCGAACGTGAAATTACTTCCGCGGAGCGAACCGCGACGACGTAGCGGGGTCATTCAGGACCAAGGCTTGAATGCGATTCTCGGGAGCGTCATGATTGGAGGGGCGCGTCCAGGGGTTTTATTCAGGGTTCCTGCCCGTCCGACCAGTGCGCAGCGAGGAATGCCGTGAATCATCAGGATTTGATTGAGAAGTATTTGGCCGGGCCCGAGCTTGTTGAGCGGGCCGTGCAAAAAATGAGCGGTGAGCAGTTGGACGCCACGCCCATTGCGGGTAAATGGTCGACGCGGCAGGTCGTTTGCCACATTGTTGATTTCGAGCCCGTTTACGCGGATCGGATGAAGCGCGTGATTGCCGAGAACTGCCCCTCGTTTTTTGGTGGCGATCCGGATGTCTTCGCGGCACATTTAGCGTATGAGCAGCGTGCAGTTGGGACTGAATTGGAGCTCATGACTGCCGTGCGGCGGCAGATGGGGACGATTCTGCGCGGGCTCAAGGTGGAGGATTTTCAACGGATGGGAAAACATTCCGAAGCGGGGCCGCTGTCCCTCGAAACACTGCTCCAGCGCATCGCCGATCACGCGCCGCATCATGTGCGGTTCATCGATGAAAAACGGAAGGCGCTCGGCTGCTAGCCGACGGGGGTGAGTTCATCGCGCGGGCCAAAGAACTCGAAGTGGATGCGGTCGTCGGGCACGCCCCAATCTTTGAGCGAGCGATAGACGCCTGTCATGAAAGGCTTGGGACCGCAGAAGTAAAACTCGGCGTCGTTGTCGGGGAGCCAATCGCGAATGAAATCGGCGTCGACGAAGCCGATGCTGTCGCAATGCCGTTTCGTGAGATCGTCAGCGTGCGGCGAATCGTAGCGGAAGTGAGTTCGCGCATTGGGAAGCGTGGCCGCAACCGCGCGCACTTCGTCGGCCAGGGCGTGGACGCGGCTGTCTCGTGCGGCGTGCAGGAAATGCACCGGCGTCTCGGATTTCTCTTCGGCCAACGATTTAAACATCGACAAAATCGGCGTAATGCCGATGCCGCCGGACATGAGAACGATGGGCCGCGAGGCGGTTTGCGCGGCATTGAGCGTGAATTCGCCACAGGGCGGCCCGACCTCGACGATGTCGCCGACGTGAATTTCGTCGTGGAAGTGGTTCGAGATCACGCCGTTTGGCGCACCTGCGGCGAGGCTCGGCTCGCGCTTCACACTGATGCGATAGTGTGCGAGGCCGGGCCGATCGGAGAGGCTGTAGTTGCGCGGCGACGTGGTGATTGTAGGATGGTCGATTTTGACCGTGATGTACTGGCCCGGTTTGAAGGGCGGCAGTTCGCCACCGTCTGCCGGCTCGAGATAGAACGAAGTGATGATCTCGCTCTCCGGCACTTTGCGGGTGACGACAAAGCGGCGGTACCCATTCCAGCCGCCGGGGACGTCGGCTTGCTCTTTATAGATCTGCTGCTCGCGGCCGGTGAATATTTCGGCCAGAAAGCCGTAGGCGTTGCCCCATTCGGTGAGGATTTCGTCGGTGGCCGCGTCACCGAGGATGTCTTTGATCGCAGCGAGCAAATGTTTTCCGACGATCGGGTAATGCTGGGGATGTATGCCAAGCGAGCAGTGCTTTTGGGCGATGAACTCGACGGCCGGGCCTAGGGCGGCGAGGTTCTCGATGTTGGCGGCGTACGCGCAAATCGCGCCGGCCAGGGCCCGCTGTTGCCCGCCCGAATGTTGATGGGCCTGATTGAAATACGCCTGGACTTCAGGGTTCTCCGCGAACATCAGCGTATAAAACCGTCGGGTGATCGCTTCGGCATGCTGAGCGACGGCGGGAGCTGTGGTTTTGACAACGTTTATCGTATGCTCGGTAAGCATGAGGACCTCCCAGACTGATTCGTGGGACCCGCGAGATCGCACCGCATGGTGAAATCGTCGGCGGCGGACAGGAATGTCATTACCCTCTTGTTGTAGGCTTTTAAATCTACACGGCAAGGTGTAGTATTAATCAGATGTAGTCCTCGCTCCGCGAGAGAGATCCGTCTCGCGGAGCGCGACGGCTACAAACAAAGTGCGAGCCCAAGCAATGCTGTCAAAAACTGCAGAGTACGCGCTGCGCGCCGTCGTATGGCTGGGGCGCGATCCCGCTAGAACCGAATCGGCGGATGTGTTGGCCTCGCGGACGCAGGTGCCGCGGCGGTATTTGCATAAGGTGCTGCAAGATCTGGTACGAGCAGAGCTCGTGCGTTCGCATCCCGGACCGGGCGGCGGGTATGGGCTCGCGCGGACGCCGGCGAAGATTACGATCCTCGATGTGGTGAATGCAGTCGCGCCGCTGGAACGCATACGGCACTGCCCGCTGGGGCTTCCATCGCATACGCGGTTATGCCCGCTGCATAAGGAGCTCGACGCGGTTTATGCGGCGACGGAAAAGTCGCTCGCGCGCGTCACACTCGCGCAATTGCTACGTTCAACGGATCCCATCGTGCCGCTGTGTGAAGTGGCGCAATAGTAGATTGCGTCGCATTGCTGCCAGCCAGCTTCATTCTGGCAGTTCTTGGTGATTGGTTTCGGGGAGTAGCAGCATGATACCCGCACCGACTAGATAAAGCGTCGCCAATATCGTGACGGCCCACCGCAGGTCGACGCCATGCGGACCTTTCAGCCAGGCGGAGGCAAACAGCGCCGGGATCGCGACGATGCGTCCTCCGTTGAAGCAGAAGCTCGTGCCGGTCGCGCGCAGGTGGGTGGGAAATAGCTCGGGAAAATACATGGCGTAGCCGGCGTGAAAGCCCTCAGTGAAAAAACCATAGAGCGGCAGAAGCAGTAGCAGTTGCCAGTATTGTTGCGGGGCAAAGCACGTGATCGGCACGATCGCAAACGCCAGCAGGTTAAAACCGATAAACGACGCGCGGCGGCCGAAGCGGGCACAGATCGGACCGAAGGCGAGCAATCCCAAAGTGCAGCCGATGGTTTGCACGATGCCGTAGGCAAACGCGGCTTGGCGGTGAATGTCGTTCGGATCGGCGCCCGTTCGCTTGAGGAAGTCGCGCGTGAGATCTTGTCCCGCGACCATGACACACCAAAACGTGGCGAGTCCGGTGCCGGCAAACAAACAGCCGAGCAATGCGTGGCGGCTCCATTTGGGCGTGAAGAGAAGTTCGCGAAAGCTGCCCAGACGGCGGCGCTGCGAGCCGGACTCTTCTAATTGCATGGCTTTCGCCTCCCACTTCTCCGGTTCGTGCACACGTGCGAGAACCCAAATCGTGAGGATCGCGGGTAAGATGCCAACTAAGTACGCGTAGCGCCATTGGCTGCCAACTGCGATGCCGACCAGCGCCGCGATCCAAAACCCGAGTTGTCCAGAGGCGTGAAAAATGGAAGCGGCGTAGGTGCGGGCGCGAGTCGGAAAGACTTCAGCGATGAGGCTTGCGCCGACCGCCCATTCACCGCCGACCCCCGCGGCGACGAAAAAACGAATGACGCCGAGTTGCCATTTGTCGGTCGCGAAGTAGGTCAGGCCGGAGAAAATCGAATAGAAGAGGATCGTTGCCACGAGCAGCGGGCGGCGTCCGAAGCGGTCGGCGAGCGAGCCCGCAATAAGGCCGCCGAAGGCGCTGCCGAGCAGAAACACGGCAAACAGATACTCAGAAAGTTCGTTGAGCGCCGCGCCGCTTGCGCCCGTCAGGTCGGGCAGCATGTAATCTTTGGTGATGACAAAGATTTGCGATTCGTACTGATCGAACGCCCAACCGGCGGCGGCAATCGCCAGCACTAACCATTGGTACCTGCTGATGCCCGAGTACCACGGACGGTCGTCGGGGTTCGCCATGTCCAACCTGTTGCGCTAACGATGCCGCGGGCCATGCAATCGGTATGGAAACGATACCAGCGCGGGAGGTCGGAATCCAGCGATGCCAGGGGGACGGAGCCCGTTGGATTTGCGGGGACCGCCGTCAGGCACAGCCTGACCTACATGACTACATGACCGTCACGCCGCTCATCACTTCGACGATTGCGCGGCAGAATTCGGGGAGGTCATCGGGCTTGCGGCTGGAGACGAAGTGACCGTCGACGACGACCGGAGCGTCTTTCCAAACGGCGCCGGCGTTGATGAGGTCGTCTTTGATCCCCGGCGAACCGGTGACGCGGACGCCGCGATAGACGCCGGCCGAGATCGGAATCCACCCGCCATGGCAGATCGCGGCGACGAGCTTTTCGGTTTCAGCGAACTCGCGGACCAAGCGTTTCACTTTTTCATCGCGGCGAAGCTTATCGGGCATGAAGCCGCCGGGGATAACGACGCCGTGAAAGTCGTCACACTCCATGAGAGCGATCGCGGCATCCGACCGGCACGGGTAGCCATGCTTGCCTCGGTAGATGGTGTCGCCTTTCGGCCCGGCGACGATGACGTGGGCACCGGCTTCCGCGAGGCGAAGTTTCGGATACCAGAGTTCGAGGTCTTCGTAGTCGTCGCCGACGAACATCAAGAGGCGGAGATCGGCCAACGGGAGATCGTGAGTCATGGCGTGGCTCCTTTGATTGCGGATTGCGGATTGAAGACCGGCGATCCAATTGTACTTCTAACGCGCGGCGTTGCGGTTGGCTAGGACCGTTCCAGAATGAGGGAGGGCGAGGCTCCTGCCGAGCCGCGGTCCGCATCCAAAGCTCAGCAGGAGCGTCGCCCTCCCATTGCTTACTTTGCAGCCGCCGAATGCTCGAGCGCTTCGCAGGCCGCGGTCAGGGCGGCGGGGCCATTGCAGCGTGAAGCCAAGTCACGGCAGCGCTGGGCAACTAGAGACGATGACAGCAATTGCGACAGGCCGGCGGCGATTCGCGGGCCGGTGAAGCGGCGGACCGCGATTTCCTTCCCCACGCCCAAGCGGATCAAGCGGCGGGCGTTGTCGAACTGGTCGTACGACATGGGCTGCACGATTTGCGGGATGCCAGCGGCGAGGCCCTGGGCGCAGCTGCCAATCCCGCCATGGTGGACGAGCGCCGCCGAGCGAGGCAGCAATTTGCTCAATGGCACGAAGCCGAAGTGGCGGACGGTGGGCGGCAGGTTGGGCGGTAACTGGTGATCGTACTTGGTGAGGAGAATGCCGCGGCGTCCCAGTCTCTGGCAGGCGTCGACGGCGGAGCGAAAAAATTGGTGGGCCGCGTGATTCGCGGAACCAGGCGAAAAGGCGATCGGCGGCGTGCCAGTGGCGAGGAACTCCTGAACACTATCGGAGAGTTGTCTGTCACCAGGCGCATCCCAGAGTGGAAAGCCGACGTTACGCGTGTTGGCGGGCCAATCGGGTTGCTGCGGACCGAACCAATTGGGAAAGAGCCCAAGCAGCATGTCGCAGTCGAGCAGCCAGAACTTCATCATGTGGCGAACCGGAGGCAGGCCGAGTTCTTTTCGCAATCCATTTACGGCCGCCCCCATCATTCGCATGGCGATGAAACGATCCGCGGCCCAGAACTGCATCTGCTTCAGCCAGCGTGGAACTGCCGGACCGAGCAGCGCGCCGTTTGCGCGCGGCGTGTCGTGGACCGTCCAAATAATTCCCGGCGCGAGGACAACGCTCACCAGCGGCGCGTGCCAGCTTTCGCTGGCCACGCGGCTGGCGAGATCGAGCGGGTGTGCGCAGAGAACGGTGTTTCCAGGTTCGTGATGGGCAGCGAGAAGATCATACAGGGGTCGAAAGATGCGATCGACCATGTGATTGATAATCATTTTCGGTCCGCGGCGCGGATGCCAGAGGTCGGCGTGCCGCGAAA
>DATBAY010000370.1:0-7539 GCA_036271295.1 Lacipirellulaceae bacterium
CGTAGCTTAAGAGAATTGCGTCGCCCCCTTAGCGCAATGATGCGCATAAACCGTTGATGACCAACAAGGGCCACCATCTTGATTCGCAACCACCGAACGCTTTTGCAAGCGCTTTCCGCGCTCTTGTTATCGAGTTTTTCACAATTCGCTTTCGCTCTAAGCTGGAATAGCCAATCGCCTCAGGCCGATGCGCGGTTCTATAGTGGCGCTGATAAGGCGTTCATTGGCCAATCGCTTGATTTATCGGGAATTGGCGTAATGCAATCTGGCTGGGCGACGATGATCTCGGATCATTACTTTCTGTCGTCGTACCACATTGGCCCACCGCAAGGTAACACGCCTGTTGATTTTTACCGCACGAATTCGATGGACACATCTCCGGGCAATTTCGTTCAAGAGCACATCGATCCCTCTTTTGGGATGAAAATCGCCGGAACAGATATTTGGTTAGGGAGAATGATCGAGGCGGCTCCGACATGGGTCAACAAGTATCCGCTAATTAAGCGACCGACGGCGACGAATTACACATCGTATTTAGATCCGAGCATCTATGTTGCCGGCTACTCTGGGGCTGGCCAGATTGATTACGTGCGATCCTATTTGGGTACTAATACGATCAACACATTCTCCAACACATATTCAGACGTGTTTGGAAGCATCGGGATTGGGCTGACTTATACTAAAGATGCCAATGCAGGCGGCAGCGAAGCTGTTCTCGTCCCGGGCGATTCATCTGGTCCGACTTTTGTTCCGTTATCGGGCGGTGGGCTCGCGTTGACGGGTTTGCATTGGCAAATTAATCAGGACGGCAGTACGGACTCGAACGTCAGTGCTTATGTTTCGCAGATAGTCAGCGAAGTTCCGGAGAAGATCAACGTCGTTACCGACCTCGCAGGCGATCTGAATGGCGACTACCGTGTGAACTTTCAAGACATCTTGTTATTTTCAAAAAACTATCTAAAACCGGGCATGAAATACAATGACGGTGATGTAAATGGAGACGGCGTTGTCAACGGCGCCGATTTTTTCGCGATCCAAAGAAACTTTGGCAAAACGAGCTTTGCTCCCTCAGACTTCAACCAAGATCAGAGCGTCGATCGCAACGACTTCCTTCAAATCGCAAACCACTGGCACTCGTTTGTAACGCCAAAGACGGAGGGCGATGCGAATGGTGATGGCTACGTTGGCCCCGCGGACATGGCGGTTCTTAATGCCAACTGGCTTTTTGGTACGTGGAAAACCTCACATCCAACCACTGTTGCCTTGGGGGATATCAACGGCGATGGTTTAGTCGACTTCAACGACGAGCAAATCGTTCAAGCCCATTGGAATTCCAGTTGTCTGGGCCAGACGTGCGGCGGCGCAGATATCAATCTCGATGGCGTGGTCAATCAGGCTGACCTCGACTACATAACTCGCAATTGGAACGAGTTCGGCCCGGCTGATATAAACCACGATCTCAAAGTCGACAACTATGATCTTTCCATCGTGCTCGCGCACTGGGGGCAAACGACGACGGCCGGTCAGGCCGCTGGCGATCTGAATGGCGACGGCGTCGTTAATTCCGCCGACTTCGCGCTGATGGCAGATTGGTGGGGTCGCGGCGTGGGGGATGCCTCTCAGCAACCCACGCTCACCGCTGTGCCCGAACCGGCGGCGCTGATGCTGGCGGCAATCGGGTTCGCCTGGACTGCCAGCAAACGCAGACGACGTTGAACTGTGCTACTACGTCCTCCTTCGGCCGCGTCGTTTCGGCGTTGAATCCGCCGCTGGCGTCATTCCCGTGGTTACCATGTAGGCCTACGTACAGGCGTTCTGTCCGCCTGCATCGCTGCGTTAAACCCTGCGGGTTATTCCGCTTCTGACGGTTTTTCTCGTCACGCCGGACTTTCCGTGCATTCACGAAAAGCCGAATTTGCCGGTGGTGCTTGCTCGATAACGAGAGACGTGTCGCCTCGGCCACGCCGGCGAGTCTACCCAATCTGTACGACTGCACTTGGGAGATGCGTGGCCGGGCTTCCGGATTGGACCCTCCTCCGCGAACCGTCTCGTGACTATTCTGACGAAGCACACCTCGCCTTATCGCAGGCTCTGCCGGATCGTTCTTGCGCTAGCTTGCGCGACGACGATCATCCGCATCTCGCAACTAGCGATTTCAGAAGACGCTCATTGCGCGATAGCGGACGCGCGGGCGTGCGTAGCCACCAGCGCCGATCGCGGTGATCCGCAAGTTGATCACAAGCGGCTTTCGAAGGCCGAAGCCGATGTCGAGCTAGCGGAGCTGTACAAAGCCTGTCCGCTCGCCGCGGTCATTGATCTGCAAACGATTGCGACGTCGCCGGAAAAGATCGATGCCATTCTACCGGCACACTACGAAACGACTGGTCCTGTTTCCCAGGCCTCTCCCGAGGATGCCGTGCCTCGGATTCGATACCCGGTTCACGTGGGCGCCAGCTCCGAATCGCTTGAACTGCGTTTGGCTGAAGCACCGCGCGTTGCCGCGAAGGCGTCGGGCAGCGTCGGCGATTGGTTGATTGATCCGAAGGAATGGCTCGGTTCAGAAAAGCCAAAATCGGAGGCCCCCGCCGCTGAGAAGATCCTACCAAATCGTGGCGCCACAGAAGCCAAAGGCGAAACCGAAAAAGCGGACGGGAGCGCGCAGCCAGCGGATATTCCGCTCCCAAATTCCGAATCGACGAAGCCAGAGCGAGCGGCGATGCCGAAGCCGAGTTCCCAGCCCGAGCCTGCGCATGAAGAGGCAACCGTCTCGCCGGGAGGCGCACCTTCAACAACACCTACCTCGCCACCGATTTTTTCGCCTCCGGCCGCTGCCGCGCCGTCACAACCTGCCGAACAACTTCCGACCCCGACCGGCACTCCCGGAAGCCCTGCCGCCGCGGCTCCCGATGCGTCTCAACCTGTGACCGGCGCGGCCGCGGCGCCGACTGCCCCTGCCGGCAAACCGCCGGCCGTTGATCCGCACCTGGAACTCTTCACGAAGAGCGCCTATCCCTCGGCTCGCGAGTGCGCAGTCTGCCATGAAGAGATTTACCAGCAGTGGAGCGTCTCGGCCCACGCCTACGCGCAAGTATCGCCGATGTTCAACAAGTTCGAGCAGCGGCTCAACGATCTATCGCAAGGCACAGTCGGTTACTTCTGCATGCGATGCCACGCGCCCGTGGCGACATCGCTCTGTGCAAGTCGCGCCCAACCAGTGTGGACGCTGCCCGAGGCTGCCCGGGAAGGTATCACCTGCGTCGCCTGCCATCGCGTGCAGTATGCGTACGGGAAATCGAACGGCGAACGTCGCATCGAAACGGGCGATATCAATGCTCCAGTGTTTGGCGGAATCGGCGGCGCTGGCGTGGCCGATGCAATCGCTCACAAAGACCAGTTGAAAGTAAAAACTTCGCCCGCCGAAAAAGGCCCAGGGCAAAATATCCACGTCGCCGGCATCTATTTCCAGCCGCTCACGCGCAGCGAGTTCTGCACGCCGTGCCATCAGGTGGCCGTTTACCCGGGCATCAAACTCGAAGTGGTATGGGAGCAGTACCGCGCTTCACCCGCGTGCAAGAAGGGCATTTCATGCCAGGATTGCCACATGGGTCGCGTACCAGGTATCGCTGCCGGCTACGAATGCGGTTCCGTGGCTAAAGTCGCCGGCAAAACGGTCAATGACAACCGCAAGAAGTCGAACCACATTTTCTTCGGTCCGAACTACTCGATCGCGCACCCCGGCGTGTTCCCGTTCAACCTGAAGGCCAATCGTTGGACAGTCGACCAGTGGCTCACGTTCGATTGGCGCGCGGGCTGGGGCACGAAGGATTTTGAAGATCGCGTCGCGAACAAGCAAATTCAGGCCGCGTTCCCACCCGTGTGGGCAGAGTCGGATGACCGACTGGACGCTCGCGAAATCATCGACGACAACCTCAAAAAGCTCAAGCTGAAGCGCGACCTGCGCGTGCAAGTGATGGAGAACGGCTCGCAGGTGGAGGGTCCGTTTTTCGACTCGGCATTGTGCCGGGGGCAAGACATCGATCTGCACTACATCGTTACGAATACAAACGATGGCCATAACTTGTTGACAGCTTCGCTGGGCGCTCAGCCGCAGTTGTGGGCCAACATCGTGCTCATTGGACCTGATGGCACGCGCCTTTGGGAAACCGGCTACACCGATTCGTGTGCGGACGTCGCGAATATCCACTCGACCGACGTTCGTCAAAAACGAATCCCCTACGACTGGCAGCTATTCAACCTGCAGACGATGTTCCTAATCACTGGCGTGAAGGGCACCGATCGCGAATTCTATGTGCCGGTGAACCTCGACATCGATCAACTACCGTTCATCCGGCCGGGAACGCAACCTATTTCAGTGCTCAACCATCCGCCCTTCATCCGCATGGAGAGCCAGTCGCTCGCGGCGCTCGGCTCGCGAAAAGTTCCGTATCGCATTCCCGGCGAGTTGATCAAGCAACCCGGCACCTATCGCCTGTCGTTCCGTATGCGTAGTCGCTCCGAGCCAATCTACTTCATGAAGTTTTGCCAGGCGACGGAAGAGATGGAGCGCGCGGAAAACGAGTGGATGGTTGATATTCATCCATCGAGCGTGCAGTTCGAAGTCCGCTAACCCACCGCATTTGCGCGATGTTGAACCGCCAGCCAACCCGATTCCGCAATTTCGCAGCACTTGTGCTGGCGAGTGGAATTGTTGCGCTCGGCGGTTCTCGCCTGGTCGCGCAGGAATACCCGTCCGATACGTGGGCTCCGTCGGACGCTTGGAGCCCGGGCGCCTCTGAGTCCGTGTCTCCGCGGGTCGCGAGCTTGCCGGACAAGCCCGCGGTGGCGGCGAAGTCCGAATCGGCCGCCGCCGAACCTTCTGCTTCTGCTCCTGCTCCTGCTCCGACTTCGCCAACCGCCGCCGTCGGTTCGCCCGTGTTTGCCCCTCCGCCAGCTGCCGCATGTGATCGGGGCGATTGGCCCGTGATGGGGCCGCCAATGTGCTCCTACGCTCCGCCATGCGAAGCGTGGCACGTGCAATCGTACTACCTCCCCAGTTTGGGCCGCTACGGCCTCGTCGCTCCGCGAATGCCAGGCTCAGAGTCGGTCCACTCGGCATACACCGTGCAGCCGCCGTGCCCGCCATCACCTTGCGCCAATCTGTTTGCTCCGCCGCCGTATGCGGGTTGCGATCAATGTACTGCCGGGCAGGGCACGCCTCCGCCCGCGCCGCCGGTTGGCGAAGCGCCCTGCATCGATCGCCGCGCGCAACTCTCGCCGTACAGCACGAATGATTTTTCGCCCGATCCGGTCTGCGACCAGCCGTATAACGCCTGCGCCGAATTGGGCGTGTATGGTGATAAACACCTGAATCCCACGCAGCGGCCGCTCCTCGAACTTGGCATGCCGCTTTACGACACGGGCCCTGTGCCGCCACCGTCGCTCGATTGCGGTCCGACGAACCCCTCGCTGCCGCGATTCTATCTATACGGCGACTACCGCGTAGCCGGTGCGTACAACGACTCCGGCACGAGCGCGAACCCGGTCATCGCCGATCGCATCAACCTCGAAGCCGATCTGTGGATGACTTCCACCGAGCGGTTTCACGTCGGCGTCAGTCCTTTCCAGCGCGGCGCCGATTTTCAACGCATCGAATTTGAAGACGCCCGCGGCAAGTTTCACGACGAGCTCAAATTTTTCGACGGCGGCACGGACACGGCATTCTTCGAAGGCGACCTCGGGTACATGCTCGGCGGCTGGACCGGCAAGTATTCGCAGCTCGATATGCCCGTCACCGTCGGCTTGATTCCGCTGCTCTATCAAAACGGCATCTGGATGAATGACGCGATCGTCGGTGCTGCTACAACCATTCCAGCTAAGAACAATCCGTACCTAGATTGGTCGAACTACGACGTAACGTTCTTCGCCGGGTTCGATGAGCTTACAAGCCCGGCGTTCGATGAAGAACAATCCGGCGTCGATGTCTTCGGCGCGACCGCCATGATCGAAGCGAAGGGCGGGTACTTCGAAATCGGGTACGCCTACCTCAATGATACCGAGGTCGCCGGCCGCAGCTACAGCAACATTGGCATTTCATACACGCGGCGATATCTCAACCTGATGTCGAACTCGATGCGCGTGATTCTCAACACGGGGCAGGGCGGCCCAACCGATGACCGAACAGCTAACGGCGTTTTGTTGCTCGCCGAAAACTCGTTCCTTACGCCGTGGCCGTATAACGTGATCCCATACGTCAATTTCTGGACTGGCTTCGACGATCCGCAGTCTGTTGCTCGCGCGGGCGCGGCCGGCGGCGTACTCACCAACACTGGCATTCTGTTCGAGTCGGATAATCTGACCAACTATCCGACACTCGACGCCTCCGGCGCAAGCACTTACGGCGTCGCGGTCGGGTTAGACCTTTTATCACCTGAATTTACGCATCAATTGATTCTCGAAGCCGCCGCTCTGCAGGTATACGGAGACCCATCGTTACGCAATGCAGCCGGCGACGAGTATGGTATCGGCGCGCGATACCAGGTGCCAATTTCGCACGCAACGCTGCTCCGCTTCGACGTGATGCACGGCTTCTTCGAGAACGCAGCCGATGTCAGCGGCGCCCGCGCCGAATTCCGCTGGAAATTCTAACGATTGTTGGCGTTCGAATCGTCCATGCTAGAAGGCGAATTAGCGCTTTCAATCCGTATTCCGAAATCCGAAATCCGAAATGGTCGCTCGGCCTCGCGCTCTTTATCGCTACTCGGCGTCGTCAACCGCCAGCTTTCCACCGCCTCAACATGATAGTTGTGGCACGCTTGGCAAGCGTCGCCGGCCGCCGCTTTCGTGTGGCAGGTCGCACACTGCTGCTTCGCGAGCAATTTGAACTCGCTAACAAACTGCTGAGGATTCAAGCTCGCGTACGACGTAGCGGCGCTTGCCGTCGTGTTAATCGTGTGGCAACCGGTGCAGTTCTCCAGCTGTGGCAGAACCAAGTGGGGCCCGTGGGAAAACTTCGTAAAACCGCGCGATGCGGTCGATCGATCGAACGCGCGCCAGTTGATCGTTAGCGCACCGTCTTCGCTTTGTTCTACGCTGTGACATGAAACGCACAACCCCGGCGCCGTTGCTTTGCTCAGTTCCTTAAGCACCGCCGCGGCCACTGGCTTCGACTCAACATGTGGCGTGCGCGTGAGAAGCTCTAACCAACCTGCCAGCACGGGATCGGCATGAACCGTGGGACGATAACGCACCGCAAACGTGGCGTCATCGTGCGTCCAGGCTCCGGCTGGTCCGAATGGCGAAGGCGATCGCGCGAGTGCGCCGACCGGGCTCTCACTGGCCCCGGCCGGCGCAGCCACCGCCAGCCCCAGCCATCCAGCCGCGTCGCGGATTGTGTCGATCGATAAGCCAGCCGCCAAGCTGGCCGCCTCAGCCTCGGTCACTTCGCGGCCCAGCGATCGTGTAAGCCGTTCACGCATCGCGCTCGAACCTCGAGTGCTAACATCGCTAATTAGCGACTTGATCCCTTTGGCAATCGTAGCG
>DATBAY010000371.1:0-2586 GCA_036271295.1 Lacipirellulaceae bacterium
CGCCGCATCGAGATCCACACGTCGCACATCGTCGATGAGTTGCTGGCCGGCTCTTGGAACTCGGCCTTCAAAGGTCGTGGGATCGAATTCGAAGAAGTGCGGCCGTACCAATTCGGCGACGACGTGCGAGCCATCGATTGGAACGTCACCGCACGCACCGGCCGGCCATTTGTGAAACTGTTCCGCGAAGAACGCGAACTTTCGGTCATGCTGCTCGTCGACTTGAGCGCTTCGCAGAGCCTGGGCACGCACTGGCAAACGAAACGCGAGCTGGTCACCGAGCTCAGTGCCACGCTCGCGTTCTCCGCAATCAAAAGTAACGACAAAGTCGGGCTAACGCTCTTCACCGACGAGATCGAGAAGTTCGTCCGCCCACGCAAAGGCACGCGACATGTGCTCCGCATCATTCGCGAACTGTTGTATTGCGATCCGATCGGGCACGGAACCAGCCTGGGCAAAGTGCTCGATCACCTGAACCGCAGGGCCTCCCGCCGCACCGTCGTGTTCGTCATTAGCGACTTCCAGGATACCGGCTTTGAACGATCGCTGAAAATCGCGGCCAGCAAGCACGATATCATTCCGCTCGTGATCGCCGACCAGCGCGAATTCACGATGCCGAACGTCGGTCTTATCCGCCTACGCGATTCCGAATCGGGCCGCATGGTCGTGCTCGATACGTTCAGCCGCGCAAATCGCCGGGCATACGAAAACTATGCTCGTCGCCAGGCCGCCGAACGCGACGAACTCTTTCGCAAGCTGCGCATCGAACCAATTCATATCTACACGGGCGAGGACTTTGTCGAGCCGCTCCGCCGTTTCTTCCACAAACGGGAGCTGCACCGATGAACCCCCGCATCGTCGCCCTCCTCGTTCCCGCCGTGGCTTCCTGGCCCCTCGTAGCACGTGCTCAGGATCAAGCCGACCTGCCAGTCTCCGCCGTCGTAACCGCTGGAAAGGTGAGCGTAATATCGTCGCTCGACAAAACGTCCGCCAGCGTTGCCGAGCCAGTCCATCTAAAACTGACCGTCCAAGCCCCCGAAGGCAGCCGAATCGAGTGGCCAACACTCGACAAGAAGTTCGGCACGCTGGATTTGACCCACGTCACAAAATCGAACGATGTGCCGTCCGTGTCCGGTTCCAATACTCGCGAATGGGTATTGCAACTGACTTTGGAATCTATCAAGGCAGGCGAAGTCGCCGTCCCCTCGCTGGATCTTCGCTACGCCACGAACTCAACCTCCGAGTTTCAGTCCATTCAGTCGTCCCCGCTGAAAATTCATATCTCGAGCGTGCTCGAAGATCGGCCGGATCCAACGCGCTTCCGCGACATCAAACAAACAGTCGACGTCCCCGTCGCTCCGGAGCACTCCAAAACCTGGATGCTCTGGACCGGAGGTGCCGCCACGGCCGTCGCCCTTTTACTTCTCGCGATTGCAATCAAACGCCGCTCCCGTGGCGTCGCTCCCGCGGCCTGGGCTCTGGCATCGATCGCGGACATCGAGCAAGCGGATTTAGCAAATGCAAATGCGACCAGCCACTTTAACGAAGTCGTAGAAATCGTACGTGAATTCCTCGAGGTGGAATTCGGCGTCGACGCGCTCTCTCAAACGACAGGCGAATTCTTTGCCAACGCGATCACCGAACTCGACCTCCCCACCAAAACTACCGAACGGCTGAAATGGCTTACCACTGTGGCAGACGAAATTAAATTCGCTCGCCTCGGCATCGGCAAGCAGCATTTCGAACAAGCGGTAGCGCAGGCAAAAGCTTTCATCGCCGAGTGCGATCAGCATTGTCGCACCATTGCGAAAGGAGCCGCGTGATGTTTTACAGTCCGTGGTTCTTCCTGCTGTTATTGTTGCTTCCCGTAATCGGTTGGCGATTTTGGTCCAGCCGCGGCGGCGTTGCAGTTCCATTCAGCTCCACTGGGTTCGCCTTCGGTCTTCGCCCTACTTGGAGACAGCGCCTCGTCTGGCTGCCAGCCGCGCTAACGCTCGGTGCCTTCGCATTCGCGATCATCGCCCTGGCGCGACCACGCGAGGGCCGCGAGCAAACAGTCGTCGATTCCGAAGGCATCGCCATCGAAATGCTGGTCGATCTCTCCGGTAGCATGCACGCGATGGATTTCAAGATCGATGGTCAGCACGTCGATCGCTTGACGGCCATCAAAAAAGTCGTCGGCAGATTCATGCTGGGCGACGACACGACCAAGAAGAAAGACGGCCTTGCCGGTCGACCCAGTGACCTCATTGGCCTCATTACGTTTGCACGGTTCGCCGACGCCATTCTTCCGCCGACGCTCGACCACTCGTTTGTGATGGACCAGCTCAATCATCAGGAAATCGTAAGCCGCCGCAACGAAGACGGGACCGCGATCGGCGACGCGATTAGCCTCGGAGTCGAAAAGCTGAATCGGCTGAACAGCCGTCAGCAGCAAGGTGTGAAAAGCAAAATCATCATTTTGCTCACCGATGGCGAAAATAACGCCGGCGATTTCGACCCCGTTCAAGCTGCGGAGCTTGCGAAAACGATGGGCATCAAGATCTATACCATTGGCGTGGGCACCCGTGGCGCCGCACCCGTGCC
>DATBAY010000372.1:0-8009 GCA_036271295.1 Lacipirellulaceae bacterium
GTCCACATCCGAGTGAGCATCCCACTTACTGCCGGATCCCATATAAAGCTGAACGAAGCGAACTCCCCGTTCAACAAGCCGCCGTGCGAGCAGACAGTTCCTGCCATTGGCTGCTGTGGACGTCTGATCAACTCCGTACATCGCAAGTGTCTGCGCCGTTTCGCCAGAAATATCGGTCGCCTCGGGAGCCGCTGTTTGCATGCGATAGGCGAGCTCGTATGCTGCGATCCGCGCCTCAAGTTCCGCGTCTCCAGCCCGCGATGCCAAATGATTCCTATTCAGTTCCTGTAGGAAGTCAATTTTCGCCCGCTCGCGCTCGGTGGCATAACCGGCGGGCGGCGTTACGTTCAAAATCGGGGTCGCGCCCGCGCGAAACTTCGTGCCCTGATAAGTCGAAGGCATGAAGCCAGTGCTCCATTGTCGATTTCCGCCGGGTGTTTCCTCGGGGTAATCCGTGAGCACCACGTATCCCGGCAAATTCTCACTGAACGAACCAAGGCCGTACAAAACCCACGAGCCGACGCACGGCCGACCCATGAGAATGCTGCCCGTGTTCATCTCGCAAACGCTGCCAACGTGTGTCAAACCATCGGCCCAACACGAACGGATTACGGCCATGTCGTCCACACAGCTTGCGATTTCTGGATAAAGATCGCTGACCCAAGTCCCCGCCTGGCCATACTGTCTGAAACGCCTCGGGCTGGCCATCAACGGTGTGAACGCCGTCTTGCCCATCGCCGTCATCGGCCGCGCGAAGCTGCCTGGGAGCGGCTTGCCAGCCAACTTACCAAGCGTCGGTTTGGGATCGAATAAATCGAGATGGCTTGGCCCGCCATCCAAGAAGCACCAAATGACGGACTTCGCCTTGGCAGGGAAGGGCGAAGCCTTTGCACTTAGCGGATTCGACGCCGACAATTCAGCGGCACCCGTCGCTTGGCTCGCTTTCAGTTCGCGGCCTAATAGCGACCACAATGCGAGCGATCCAAAACCACCACCCGCACGCGCCAAAAAATCGCGCCGCGAACGAGCGCATTCATGATGACGAGCCGCAACCGCCGCCACATTTTCGTCGATGCGTAAATCCATGATCGTTTGAAAGACTCGACTCAATCTACGTACAAAAACTCGTTCGAACAAAAAATCGCGTGGCAAAAATCCACAATCGCAGCACCCTTCGCGCGATCAACCGATGTCGGCAGGGGAATCGGCGAATACTTGTCGCCACCGCTATTCTCGGCGGCTATTGCTGCCGTCTGCCGGCCGATGAACTGCTCTGCCGCCTGCACTTCGGCATCCGTCGGCGTGCGGCAGTACGCTTCGCTATACGCTTGCCGCACCAATTTGGTTTCATCACTACCGCTCTCCTTGATCAGTTTTCCGCTCCATCGCTGAGCCAGATCTTCGGTGAGTTCGCTGTTCAGCATTTCTAATGCCTGGGGAGCCGTCGTTGTGCAGGTCCGACGCGAGCAACTATTCAATCGGTCCGGCTGATCAAACGCTTCCAAAATTGGCAATCGCATATTGCGCTGCGCCAAAACATAAATCGAACGCCGATTTCGGCTCGAAATCTTTTGGTCGGCATCCCAACCGTAGTACGTATCAGCCAACACCTGCGGCAGGGCAGGGCGGGCGCTCTGCCCATACATCGTTGGGTTGAGTTGACCGGCTATGAGCAGCATCGCATCGCGCAACTCATCTCCCTCTAATCGCTGACGCCGGGAATGCCACAACAATCGGTCGGCAACGTCTGCCGCAATGGCACCTTTGTGATCGCTCCCGTCAGCCGCCGAATCGGTCGACTGACAATATGCCGCCGACAGCAGCATTAATCGCTGTATCGGCTTAATGTGCCAGCCATTCTCTACCAGTTCCGCCGCCAGCCAATCGATCAATTCCTGATGTGATGGATCTCCGCCCATGGCCCCGAAGTCGCTCGTCGTCGCGACAATCCCCTGGCCAAAGTGGAATTGCCACAAGCGATTCACCAGCACCCGCGCCGTCAATGGATGATCTGGTCGCGTTAACCATTTTGCTAATGCAGAGCGCCGGCCCGTCGACTCCGGCAAATTCGCCGGCCGGTGAATCTCGGGTTCGCTCGCGCCCAAAAATTCTGGGAACCCTGGCTGCACTTCCTCCTCAGGCTTCAGATAATTCCCTGCCCGCAAGACGCACGTCTTCGGTGCAATCTCGTCACCGTCCATTGCCGTCATCGCTGTTGGCAGCGGCGGAGGTTTAATGGAATCAAAACCGGCTAATTGCTTCGTTTGTTGATCGACAAGCTTCCGCTCTTCAGGCTCGCACAGGCGATATGCTTTGGCCACGCGAGTTTCGATCCACTCTTCCGCCTCCGCCGCCAACTGCTCCTGCAAACAGGTTCGCTTCGTCGGCGGTGTGTTAATGGCTTCCAATGTTTGCGGATCGTATGCCGAAATCGCATTCTCGCGAGCCTTTTGCCGCTCATCCGCGAGCTCCGTGTCTAGCTTATCGCGCAGCGACTTCGTCGCATCTTCCCAATTCGCCATTTTCTTGCGATACGATTGTGACTCGCCAGGTGTCGCGATCGAAGTCTCGTCGTTCGGCAAAATGGCCGCGAAGCAGGCCTGCAGCCGGTAGTAGTCGACTTGCGTGATCGGGTCGAATTTATGGTCGTGACACTTTGCGCATCCCACCGTCAGGCCAAGAAACGCCAGCCCCGTGTTCTCCGTAAGATCATCGAGAATCTCTTGTCGCTGCTGAACGAGATTCGAGGCATTAATGTCCTCGGGGTATAGCCGCAGAAAACCGGTCGCGATCTGAGCGTCCTTATTCTTCGGCTCTAACTCATCGCCGGCTATTTGATCGCGCACGAATTGGTCGTAGGGTAGGTCATCATTGAATGCGCGAATCACATAGTCGCGGTATCGGTAAGCGTCCTTGCGAATGTTGTCTTTCTTAAATCCTTCGCTCTCGCTGTAACGCACCAGATCGAGCCAATGCTGAGCCCAATGCTCGCCATACTCGCGCGAGGCCAACAGCCGATCCACTATTTTCGCATACGCATCGGGCGAATTATCTGCCAGGAACGCCGCCTGTTCCGCCGGCGTTGGCGGCATCCCCGTCACATCAAACGTCACGCGCCGCAGCAGCGCCAGTTTATCCGCCGGCACATTGGGTGTGAGCTTTGCCGCCTCGAGCTTCGAACCAATAAAATTGTCGACCGGATTCTTCGCCCACGAACTGAGCCGCTGAAGCTTGGGCACCGCTGGCCGGTCGAGCGGTCGAAATGGCCAATCGCCTTGATTGAACTGAGCATCCGCCTTCGCTGCCGGTGCGCTGTCACGCGAGTGCGACGTCTCCGACGAGCCAGCGCCATTTACCAGGGCCGGACATAGGATCGTCGCGCAAACGACAGCGATCGCTGCCATGCGGCGAGCCACGCGAACCTGTTTTCCGATGCGATCGAAGACTATCGCCGACAAGCGATATCGGCGCGCTATCACGTTATGCACGTTTCAACCGAGAGTGCGACCAGCTTCGCGAACGGTTTCGAAGCGGGACCTTGAAAGAAATATCGGGAGGGAACTCATTTAGCAGGGGCCGGCCAACCAGCGCCGGCAATGCACCGTCACCAACCATTCTTAATAATACGTCGGCGGAAATCAATGCTCGGCGACCGGCCCAAGTCCGAGAAGCGGACCGTACCAGATAGCGAAAATATGACGGGGTTTTCGCTTAACCCTAGAAATTGCCCTGGGCGAACAGTCTACTTTCCCCGCCGATTCAAACATGCTTTAGGCGGAAGGCGTTGGATTCTACCTGGGCGAGGTTCAGATCGTAGGCGAAAGTTACGACTTTGCCTCTAAGTCGAGTGCCACTAGAGATTTAGCTTATGTCGCTAGGTCTTTTTATTCCCCGTTGTCGCCCCTCACGGGAGGTCAGCCACATGTTGAATTGCCACGTTGTCCATTTCGGAGCTGTTCGTATGAAACGAGTAAAATTACTGCCCAATATGGCGCCGCTGCGATTCGCCGAGTTCCATTTACAAATCGACTTGAATCGACTGACCTGATGATTGGTCGGCTCAATTCGACGGAACCACGGATTCGGTTCGTTGAAATGCTTTCGGCTTGCCACTGCTGAGTATAGGGCACCGAGAAAGCCAAAATTCGCCGGTTAACGGGTTGGCCATGCCACGAGAAGTTTCCAGGCAAAAGGATGAATCGCGCCAGCGGCGACGCATCAAACAAAAGATGTCCGAATGCACGTTGGTGTGCTTAGATGTGCCGAGAAACGGCGGCTAAGACGACAAGGCTCTACTGGCCGAAACGACTACAGGGCGTGTTAACGACCCTCAGCTGCAATTGGATCAATCAGGATCTCACTTCGGTCCAATTTGAACACGGCCGCCAGCTTTGCACGTTCGTCATCTGAAACCGGTAAGGTGTCGCCAACCGTTGAGGTTTCAGGAGCGGGCTTGAGAATGGCGGGCTAGTCGGGCGTCCCGACCGCCTCATTCTGGCTCGTGGCGTCGCCAATCATGGTTGCACAATCGCAGCAATTCGCCGCGACGACTTCCCAGTGGTACCACCGTACTGTCTTTTCGAGTTGCCGCTTAGTTAGAACCTTTACGCTGCGCGGTTGCGCACTGCACCAACAGCGCCAGCAGAATCTGAAGAGAGGTGCGGGCCGTTGGCAGCACGCGCACGGATCGCACTTACGCTCGCCGCAACAGCACGCACAACGTTGACAACCTGGTTTTGGCATTCCGCAATTATGAGACTAGCGACGCCCGCCGTTATCAGGGCAATCAATGGGGGCATGTACAGTATGCTCGTGATCCGATCGCTTCGGCGCTTGAACGCGTAGCAAGATTCATTTTCTTCAAATCGCGAGCGGCAATCGCCGCGAGTCAAACTATTACGGTACCAACAGCCAAGCGAGACCCCGATTGGTATTAGAATTTTGGCGTTGGCAATGTGGCGACTCCGCCGGCTGCGGCAACTGAATCGCGGGGCGAGGCAGAGTTTATCGATCGTCCCGTTTGTACTCGATGGGTAGAGAACGCAGCTAAATCATCATTTTCCGCGATCCGCGCGCCAGTCGACCGATTACCGTTGGAGAGCAGGTTATGTCGCCATATTGGCGGCAACTACCGACATTTGCCGGAAAAAGGCGGTCACATGAAGATTTCGTTCCGAACATTAGCTGCGACTAGCATGCTTTGGTTTATCGCGACAGCCGCCATCGCTTCGCCGACTATTGACTGCTCAACGTCGAACTATCCGGAATGGAACGAGAAAACTACTCTACCGAGCGCGACCGCGGCGGTGCCATTTATCAAGGATTCGGCAGTAGAGCTTGCGAGCGATGACGAGCCTGCGAAAACGGAAGCCAAGGGCGAGTCGAGCGATTCCTCGTGCCAGGAATGCAATTCGGGATGCGGGTGCGATATCAATTATTGCTGCTGTCCGAAGTGGTATGTGGATGCCGGCGCGGTGATTCTGCATCGTAATCGTGCGGAGACGGATGCCATCATGCGCCCGGTAACGATCGGTCTTCCGGTCATCAGCGGCCATGATTCGCCGTTCGGCTGGAACGGGGACCTGGATATCACGGTTGGCTACCGCATGAATTGCTGCGACGCCGTTGAAGTGCGCTACTTTGGCGATACGGGCGCCGATGCGAATGCGGCAGTTGACTTCGGCGTCGGCACGCCGGAGGATTTCACGATTGCTACGGGCGGTCCATTTTCGCTGGTTGGGTTTTCGCTCGATTATCAGACCGACCTCCACAGCATTGAAATCAACGAGCGTCATACCATGACGGATGATATTACGTTCCTGACAGGCTTCCGCTACTTGGAAGTGGACGAAGACTTGCGGTTCGACTTGAGTATTTTGGGAAGTCAATTCGCGCAATATGCGTGGAGCGACAACAACCACTTGTATGGCGGTCAAATCGGCACAGACTTGGCGCTGTGGAACAACGGCCCGCTCAAAATCAATTCCGTCTTTAAGGGCGGCCTGTATGGGGTCCAATCGGACAATGCCTATACCAATCAGACGATCCTAGGAACCTTCGTGCGAAACGGGGCGGCAGAAAGCGACGTAGCATTCGTCGGCGAAATCGACTTACTGAGCACTTACAGTATCTGCCGTCACGTGGCCCTTCGTGGCGGTTACCAATTGCTGTGGATCGACGGCGTGGCGCTGGCCAGTGATGCGGCGTCCCAAACCAATCCTGGCAACGGCGGCGCGGTGATCGATACGAATGGCCAGCTGTTCTACCATGGCGCGACAGTGGCGCTGGAATTCACGTGGTAGCCGCAGCGCGCTCGACTAATCTGAAACGAAAACCACGACCTTCGCCCCTGCGAGGGTCTTTCTCTCGTCATAACGCGGAGCAATTGGTCGCAGCTTGGCTTGTTTGTTTGTCGCTGGTTTTGACGGGGCAACGGCGTAAAGGCCGGGCGCTTTTGCCCCTTAGTTTGGCGCCCGGCCATATTGGCAGTCAGGTTGTATCGAATATACCGCTTGAATTGAACTTTGCAGGTGAAATCGCGGATACCGAACGCCGATTTAAACGATTCCAGGGATGGAACCGAGTCGATGTTTCAATCGGGTCTATTTGTATCAATGAGTCCGTCCGTATGCGATTAACGGGTTAGTGACGCAATCGACTCGGCCTTTTTTGAGTATGGGCGGTAATCAATCGCCGGCAAACGGCCAATTGTTCGACGGCAGTGGAGCACGACACGGATGGTCGTCAGGCAACTAAGCGCAGCATTGCTCGTGTTCGTTGGTGGGCTGACAGCCCATGCTCTCGGGAGCGAATCAGCGGCCAGTATTGCTCCTGACGGTTCGACCAGCGTAAGCGTCGCGTCGGAGAGTCCGTGTAAAATCGCACCAGAAGGAATGGCAACTGGCGCCGGCTACTTCGACCTTCGGCAAAATCAATTTGAATACTGGCCGAATGAGTCGCTGCCAACAGCTGGCGTCTTCAATGGCACTCCCGCTGCCTGCGGCAGCTCAGTTTGCGACCCCATGTCGACAGCCAATTCTTGTGAGGAATATTCGCGATGTGATGAGGACTACTGGACCTCGCAATGCAATCGAAGCGTTCTTCTCGCAACGGTCGGAATGACGATTTTTAGCACGAATTTTCACGGGTCAGCGCTGTCGAATCACAGTGCAGATCTCCAGCCGAGCAACGATGGCTCCTTTAACGACGTGACTTATGCGCCACGAGTATTGCTCGAATCGCAAGGTCCGGAATGGGGTTTTTTGGGCCGGTTCTGGTATCTGAGCGATGGGGACGCTGGCTTCACGCCGCTGGGAGTTGGGGGTAGCGCGATTGGCTTGAACTCGACTACGCGCACGAAGGCCTACACAGCCGATTTCGAAGCCAATCGGCGCTGGAATTTCCTTTGCAATGGTGGCGAGATCGACACGTCGTTTGGAATAAGGTACGCATCCTTCAGCGCGGATGGCGTACTAAGTTCGGTGGCGATTGTCGGCGCGAGCCCGAATGTATACGACAACTTCTCTGCAATCTCCAATCGATTCAACGGCGTTGGCATTACCTCCGGCATTTCGACGAGGCTACCCCTCGCCGAAAATGCCTGGCTTTGCCGCGGCTGCACGCTGAGCCTGTTTGGAAGCTTCCGAGGTTCTGCGGTTTTTGGCGACTCGAATACGAACACGACCGCCAGTAGCAGGATTACCGCGGGTGGCGTGTCCTTCGCGGACGCGGATGCGTCTGCAGATCAGGAAACAAGCGCGCTCTTAATTGGCGAAACCGCTTGGGGCCTGGAATGGAACCGTCGCTGGACGTGCATTCCCGCTGACGCCTTCTTCCGCATCGCATTGGAGTATCAAGCGTGGGGTTTGACATCACCGGCGGCAAGTTCGGTGTCGACCTCGCTCACAGCCGGCGGGCACTCTGCGGATGCAACCGCCACCGCGAACGACGCCAACATGTCGCTAATGGGCGTGGGTTTGACAACCGGCTTCACATGGTGATTCGACATT
>DATBAY010000373.1:0-2301 GCA_036271295.1 Lacipirellulaceae bacterium
CGCGCCGCTGTAGAACAGCTTGTCGCCCGTGTCGATGCCCGCCTGGCTAGCGCTTGCGAGCGAGTCAGGTTGAGAATCGTACCGGATTGCGCACCGTACATAGGGTTGTTCTCAAACGCAGCCAAGATGGGCCGCTATTCTTCTCGCGGCAACTTGATAAGCCACGTTCCATAAGTCAGCGGTCGAATCTCCGACTTCGACGCCGATCCCTGGCGATAAGCGGCAACCCATTCTCGCGCCCGCTCGGACGCATTGCCGCGCATTTCCCACGGATCGCCGAACAAGAAGTCAACGCTCACTGCGGTTGTATCGCTGTGTCTCGCCACCCGCTCATCGCCCTCGGACGACGAATACTTTCGAAATCCAGTTTCGCTCGGCTCAACATAGCCGTAGCAAATCACATCCGGCGGATGGCCCGCCGCGTCCCTATAGTCCAGCGCATAGCGTAAGTCCTGGCCCCAGTCGAGATTGCTCCCCAGCAAATATTCACCGCCATGAAGCGGCCCGCCGATCAACTCGTTGAAGTACGAGAGGCTGTGCGGATAAATCCACATGCTGCTCGCGACAAACCATGTCACCAGCGCTGCCACTAAGGACGACGATAGAACGGCGGACCGCCGAGCCAGCACCATCACCCGCGCCACTTGTGAAATCGCAATAAAGAAATATGGAAAAGCGGGCAGCACGTACCGCAGATGCTCGTTAAACCCCGTCTGCGAACTGACGAGCGCAAAGATCGCCATGGCTGGCGCGAGCAGCACGATTTCATCCCGCCAGGTCGCCGTGAATTGAGTGGCGCGCGATAACCGACACCACAACGCCATCGCGCCGAGCACCCACAGTCCCAGCGGTACTTTAATCGCACACGCATAGAGATAGTAATACCACCAGCCATGCTCGCGCCATTCACCACCCAAATACGAGGGCCGACTGTAATGCTCGAAGTCCCGCAGCTGAGCATCGATACCCAGCACATAATTGCGCGGCAGCGGAATCGGCAACCTCGCCAGCCAGGTCCCGGCAAACCGATTCCCGGGCGCCAGCTGCTGCGAATGATCAACCGCCGTTGGTCCTGCCCACGAATCGTTCACGAACGTAAATTCTCCAAGCCGCGTCAACGTTCCTTCAAATCCGTACCCGAAATTGAGCACATAAAGTCCGGCCGCAAGTTGCAGCACCATCATGCCCGACTCGCGCACCCAAGCACGCCGCGACGCAGCCCGCAGCGATCGCCAGCGGACAATCAACCACAAGATCGGCCACAGAAAGAAGAACAGCACCAGCGTCGCCTTCGCCAGCTCCGCCGCCCCCAACCCCAAACCGGCAAAAACTGCCTTCCCCCAATTCGGCCCACTCAAAAACCGCCAAAACAAATAGCTCGCCGCCAACCCCAAAGCCGCCGCCGCGACATCCGGCGTAATGAGCGCACCATGCGCGACCACATTCGGCTCAAAACACCAAATCGCGCACGCCAACAGCCCGCTCGGCCGACCATACAAATCCCGCGCCCACAAGTAGCACACGATCGCTCCGAGCCAACTCACCGGAATGAGTGCCCACCGCGCGATCGTAATTAGAAACAAAGACCGGGCGCCGTTCGCGTGCACGAAATCTTCGCCGAGCTTCATCTCCGGCCGCGCGCCTGGTCCCTCGGCGTGCGCGTTCCAATCCACCTCGTGCCCGACAGCCATCACCGGCAGCGCAGCGAAGAGCCGCACGAGCGGCGGATTAACGCTGTAAATATCGAACCGCCCAAACTTCCAGTAGCTAAGCCCCGCCACCAGATGCGCCGGCTCGTCGAGCGTGGGACTATGGCAATACCCGCTGTAGCCCAAGAGCAGCGTTTGAATGAGGAGCAACACCGCTAGGACGCGACGAGCAACGCCCGGGCCTTCTAATCGCCGGTAGACCGCCGCAAAACTGACCTCAACGCTGGCCGCCATGCCAGCACATTCTACGGTGCATCTTCGCTCATCGCTACAAGCTTGCGACGATCACGGCGACGCACTTTCAACAATCCGGGCCGACACAATTGCCCGACCAGACTTCTCCGACTCGAATGCCACGCTCAATTCGCCGGCCGCTTTTACCGCAATCTCTCGCGTCGCCCGTTCACCCGGCTTAACCTCGAGCTCATGCGATTCGACCTCGCCCCCTTTCACCTCGAGCGTGCCGCGCGCCGCCTGCTCGCCGAAGTTATACGCCACGAGCTGCAGCTGCTTTTTATCGCCCAGCACAAACGCGCTCTGCTTGAAGTCCGCATTCCCGGTGAGTTGCAACACGACAATCCCCGGCTTCCCT
>DATBAY010000374.1:0-3915 GCA_036271295.1 Lacipirellulaceae bacterium
ATTCAGGCGGACCGCAAAGCTCGTTGCAAAGTCATCAGCCTGATGTTTGACGTTAACGAGGACAAACTTGCTGCAGCGTTGCGAACCCACGTGGATCGACTAGCCGGCCTGATCGGGCCGCGACCGCCGATTATTCCAAAAGCGTTCGACGCGGCCGCCACGTATGTGGAACGGCAGCTTGCCGAGGCTGGTTATACGGTCGAGCGTCAAAAATACCTGGCGGGCGAGCGCGAGGTTGCGAATCTCATCGCCGAGTATGCAGACCGGTTCCCAGGAATGAGATTGCGCTGACGAGCGCCAGCAAAACCTGGGCAGCAGATTGGCGAAAATAAGCCATAAAGGCCGCTATTTGCGTGAAGAATGAAATAGCGGTCCGACCAGAACGCATTATCTGCATGGCAAAAGAGTTTGTCAATTGCAGCCGCAGCGGGAAGATGAACGCGGCAAATTCGGGCAGCGATTTGGGTCAGCAATTCAACCCGCGATCCCGTCGATGGTCTCATTTGCTGTCCTATCTTCGCACCGCTCAACGTTGGAGAGATGGGACTTTCGCAGCAATCGCGCTAACCACGGATTGAAAGACCTGGCCTCCACCGCCATAGTTTGTGGCATACCGAGATGTTTGAATAAGTTCGACCGATCCCATTTTTCGAAAACAAATAAATGACTCCCTGGGGCGCCCGCGAATCGTTTGATGTCTTGGTCGTCGGCAAGCGGCTGGCGATGTTCCTGGTGGCTGTGACCATCTACTACTTGGCGGCCGGCGCCGTTATTCGGCATTTCGATGTTCCCGCTGTGAATTGGGGCAGTGCGAGCGCCCTCATCAACACGGTGATTCTAGGCTTGCTGTTGAGTTTTCGAAACAATGTCGCCTATCAACGGTGGTGGGAAGCGCGCGGCTTGTGGGGGAAGTTGGTCAACGATAGTCGCAATCTCGCGGCCAAGTGCGCAGCGTTTGTGCCGGCCGAAGTGGTTGCGCGGGCGAGGGTGAAGGAAAGCGTCGCTGGATTCGCCGAAGCGCTCCGCCGGCATTTGCGTGACGAATCGCCACGGCTTAATCAGATTACCGGCTTCGAGAACGAACGCGCCGATCCGCCGCATGTACCGATGTATCTGGCCGGGCGACTGTATGACGACGTTGCGCAATGGAAGCGCGATGGCGTCATCGATCAGGCCACGTTGTGGGTGCTCGATTCGCAATTGAGTGGCTTGCTCGATGTGTGTGGCGCTTGTGAAAAAATTCGCAATACACCGCTCTCGCCGTCGTACAAAGGTCTGCTTCGTACAGGGTTGGTGCTCAACGTGTTGGCGGAGCCCTGGTTGTCGGTGCCAGAGGCCGGGTTCTGGGCGATGCCTGTATTCGTACTGGTGTGTTTCTTTCTGTTTGGCGTCGAGTTGATCGACACCATTGTCGAGGAGCCTTTTGGGCGCGAGCGCGATGATTTGGATTTAGATCGCTACTGCCAAACGATTCGCGACGGCGTGAACACGTTTCTCGACGCCGGGCAAAAGGAGCGGTCATGATTGCTTCGGCAGGTAGCGCTGCAGCAGCTGCGGCTCAGATTCGTGCGATGCACGAGGAGGAAGAAAGCTTGACCACCTATTCACCGGACGATCTATCGCAAGGCTGGGAATTCAAGATCATACGTTCGAACACAATGGCGTTCCGCAAGCCGGAAGTGTTGCAGCAAGTGTGTGACGAAGAGGCCCAATCGGGCTGGGTGCTCGTCGAGAAGTTCGACGACTCGCGGTTGCGCTTTAAGCGGCCGGTATCGGCGCGAAATCAACCCGGAATTCCTGGCGTCGATCCTTATCGGACGATTTACGGAATGCGACCCGGCAAACTGGTCGCGCTCATTCTGGTAGCCACGTTTGGCGGAATCGCGATCTTCATTGCGATTGCTGTGGCGATCGCGACTGCCGCGGGACGGCATTGAGATTGGGGCGACGGACTCCGAATGGGAGGCCTCAGAGATCGCAGAGGCTACCGAGAGAGTGGGGCAATCCGTCGACGACCCAACGACTTTTCGGAAGCAATTCCAGACTCTCGCCAGATTTGCTAGCCAGCTTGCAAACCCCGGTCGACCGCATCTTGATCGCGGCTGTAGACCGCGAGCGTGGCTTCGTACGTTTCGCGTGAGATCTCCCACTCAGGTTTGTCGTCGGTGTGAGCGTTGCAATGGGCGACGAGCAGCCGGTAGAGAAACTTGAATAAGTGTCGCGGCACGCGTAGCGACCGGAAGGTTTCGATGAGGCGGGAATCGGTGATCGAATCATCGAGCAGTGAACGGAGCGTTGGCTGTTTGCCGTTGGCGCCGCAACTGCGAATGCGGGCATTCGCGAGGTCGTACAACGCCTGGCCGGTCCATTCGAGCGACGGAACCATGTTTTGCTTGTCGAGCCGCGCACGCTGGTAGAAGTCGCGGTCCTCGCGCTGCATGAAGTCGGCCAGCTCGCGCGGCAGCAGGAGCTTCATCCCGACGCCCGGCTGCTTCAGGAATTTGTTATCCAGCATCGACCAGATGAGCGCGCGCATCCGGTCCACCGATCCGGTGATCAAATGCGGCTCATCGACGCGGTCGACGAGCACCAGGATGCCATCGCAACCGAGCGCCTTGAGGACGCCTTGGAATTTCGACAGCAGCTCGAAGCGATCGTCGGTGCGTTGCGATTCGGGCAACGGCTGGCCGTCGATATCGCGCTTGGGAAATCGCATCAGCAGCCGGCGGAGCGCGCCAATGTGCGGCTTGAGCACGCGAACATTGCGAGCAATTCGCCGGGAAACCCAAAACCACTTCCACAGCCGGGCGAACCAAGGCAGCCAACCAAGCAGCACAATGAGATAAGGCCACGCCGTTTTCAGCCAGTCCCACTGGTGCGAGTAAAACAGCAGCCCGATGACGGCAGCCGTCACCGCGACGCCGACCATGCGGTCCCACCACGATCGCCAGGTTTGATAGCGAAGTTTGCGGCGGAGACGATTCCACCGTGCGATGACATTCTCGCGCGTGGAGTTGTCGTAGCACGCGACGAGCATGAGCAGGTCGCGTTTCTGGTGCCGATCGAGCGAGCGCAGGCGATCGGTGCTCACCTGGTTCGCGTCGGGGCCGGTTGGCTGCGGCACGCCGAGCAAGCGATCTACCAGGCTGGTCACGCCGAGCGAGAGGATCGCATCCATGTGGTCCCACAGCTTCCACTCGCCCAGAACCTTCGCCGGGTCCCGCTGTTTGCGGGCACTCAGGCGATCGGCGAAGTGATCGAGGAATGGATTGAAGTCGTCATATTCGATGACGTACAGCCGGCCGTTGCCCGGGCGGGCGTTGTAGAGCGCGATGCGGCCAACCATCTGCATCCGCATGGCCGTTTTGCCGGCCCCCTTTTCGCCGAAGACGATCGAAGTGGCGGGGTCCGAGGGGTTGCCATAGACCTTGTCCCAAGCCGGGTGGTACGTGAGGTCGCGGCACCGCTCTTTGAAGACGGGATCCGACTGCGCATCCTCCTCCGCAAACGGATTGACGGCGATGCCGTGGTGCTCGAGCAGTTGTTGGACGCGCATGGTAGCCTGGGCAGAAGGGGTATTTTGAGTCTGCCCAAGTATAATTGACTCCTTAAGGCGCGGCGAACGGTGGCCACATAACCGTCGTAATCGCGCGTTAAAACCGCTTCCGCCGTAATTCGCCACGAGCCGGGCGCAACAAAAATGGCCATCGACCAGCAAAGCCGGCCGATGGCCAAGGCAACGTGCGCCTTTAATCCCCCTGCGTCCCCTAGAACCCGAATGACAGGGTGATGCCATCGTGATGGTGATGATGTTCGTGTCCATCAATCACAATCGGTCGAAATGTGGCATACGGCGACGGGTAATAATAGGCCGCGGCGCGCGGTGGATAGTACGGCACGACCGCGGGGTAATAC